>NZ_JAAGPO010000043.1:0-65160 GCF_017104825.1 Burkholderia sp. Ac-20345
TATCTCGGCGTGCATCGCGACGGCTCGCATGCCGAGTGGCTCGTGCTCGACGCGGCCCTCGTGCGCCGCAAGCCCGCGGTGCTGACGCTCGACGAAGCGGCCGGCGTCGGCGTGCCGTTCGTCACCGCGTACGAAGGCTTGCGCCGCGCCGGCATGCCGACGGCCGGCGACGTCGTACTCGTGTTCGGCGCGAACGGCAAGGTCGGCCAGGCCGCGATCCAGCTCGCGACCGCGCACGGCGCGACCGTGATCGGCGTCGAGCGCAGCGCCGGCGGCTATCGCGGCCATGCATCGAGCGACGTGCACATGATCGATGCGTCGAAAGAACCGGTGGCCGACACGGTGCGCGCGGCGACCGGCGGCCATGGTGCGGACATCGTCTACAACACGGTCGGCAGCCCGTACTTCGAAGCGGCGAATGCGTCAATGGCGATCGGGGCGCGGCAGATCTTCATCTCGACGATCGACCGCAGCGTGCCGTTCGACATCTTCGCGTTCTATCGCGGCCAGCACACGTTCGTGGGCATCGATTCACTGCAACTCGGCGGCGCCGCGGTCGCGCAGATCCTCGACACGCTCGCACCCGGCTTCGGCAACGGCACGCTGCGCCCGTTCCCGATCGGCGACGACTACGTGTACCCGCTCGAGCGCGCGCACGACGCGTATCGCGCGGTGCTGGCCGGTGCGCGCGAGCGCGTCATCCTCAAGCCCTGACGCCGGACCACACGGGAGACCGCCATGATGGATTACGTGACTTCGCTCGCGGTGGGCCTCGGCGTCGGCGTGCTGTACGCGCTGCTGCACGTGCGCTCGCCGGCTCCGCCGCTCGTCGCGCTCGTGGGCCTGCTCGGGATGGTGATCGGCGAACGCGCGATCGCGCTGCTGCGCTGACGCGTCGATGCGGCGCCGATGGCGCTAGCGGTCGTCGCGCCGGCGGAACGCCCACCACGCGGCGAGCCCCGTGAAGCCCGCGACGAGCAGCACCATCAGCCAGAAGCCGTGCTTGTTCTCCGAGAACGGCACGCCGCCGACGTTCATCCCGAAGAAGCCGGCGACGATGTTGATCGGCAGCGCGATCACGGTCACGAGCGTCAACGTGAACAGCGTCCGGTTGTTCTGCTCGTCGAGACGCGAGCCGATCTCTTCCTGCAACAGCTTGATCCGCTCGTTGAGCCCCGCCAGATCGGCGAGCACCAGCGAGAACTCTTCGGTCGACTCGCGCAGCTCCTGCACGTCTTCCACGTGCAGCCACGCGGGCGGCTTCGCGAGCAGCCGGAAGATCGACCCGGGCTCGGGCGCGAGCATGCGCTGCAGGCGCGTCAGCGTGCGGCGCATCGCGCCGAGCTCGATGCGGCTCGACGTGAGCCGCTGCGACAGGAAGCGATCCTCGATGCGGTCGACGTCGACGCTCGTGCGCCGCATGATCTGGATCAGCAGGTCGGCCTGGTCGCGCAGCAGGTGCACGAGCAGTTCCGCGGGCGACCTGAACTGCTCGCCGTCGCGCACGCACGCGCGTAGCGTGTCGACCGAGCGCAGCGGCTTGAGCCGCGCGGTGACCATGATGCGCCGCTCGACGTGGGCGAACAGCGTCGCGATCTCCGAAGGCGTCAGTTCGAGGTTGAACATCACGTCGTTGACGATCGCGCGCAATGCGCCGTCTTCCTGTTCGATGCGCGTCGAGCGCGATCCTTCGTGAAGGAATTCGAAGAAGCTGTCGGGCAGACCGAGATGCGTGCGCATCCAGCGCTCGCTCGCGCCGTGCGCGAGGTTGAAGTGCAGCCAGACGAAATCGCCCGACGCGGCATCGTTCTCGCGACACGTGCGCAGCCATGCGGCAGCCGCGTCCGCATCGAGCGTCGCGCCGGATCCGCCCGGAACGAAGCGGAATCCGCACACCATGCCGGACGTATCGGCGCCGTAAGTCTGTACGATCAGTTCCATCGTGTCGAAGGTCGTGCGGCGCGCGGCGCACCGCGCATAGCGGGTCGCGAGCCCGCGCCGGAAAGGGAAAGGAGACGTATGCCCGACGGGCGTGACGCGCCCGTGACAGCGTCACGCCGCATCATACCGTCCGATTCCCTGCCCCCAAAGCAACGCGCCGCCCAACGGGCGGCGCAGGTGCGGCGGGCGGCATGCGCAAGACGCGTTACTGCCGCGTCTCCGACTGTGCGGCGCTCGGGCACGCGGGATCCTTGCCCCAGTGGCCTTCGCAGACGCGCCAGCGGCACAGTTGATCCTCGAAGAAACCGCGCTCCGAACACTCCTTCACGCGCGACGCCAGCGAGCCGGTCGTCGCGGCCGTCTTGGTCGGCACGGCCTGCGTCTTCTGCGCGGCGAGTTTCTTGTCGGCCGGCTTCGTGCGCGCGACCAGCGCGGCGAGCAGATCCGCATCCGGATCGTCCTTCCCGGCAGCCTTCGCGGTACGGGCCGGCGTCGCGTCGCGATGCTTCTTCGCCTGCGCGAGCTCGGCCTGCTGTTCCTTGCGATGCTTGCGGGCCTCGGCCTTCGCATCTGCCTTCGTGTCGGCCTTCGCATCGGCCTTGCCGTGCGCCGCGACCTTCGCGCCCTTCGCAGCGTCGGCCTTCGCGGTCTTGGTCGTCGCAGCAGCAGCGGCGGCGGCCGCACCGGCCGTGGCCGCGCCCGATGCGTCGTCGGCGCCACTGGCGAGCGCGCGTGACAAACGGCTGTTGTCCGCGGCGGACGCGGACGATGCGGATGCAACGGTTCGGGAAGCCGCGTCGTCGTTGACGATCGTGGCCGGTTGTACGGCGGAAGCGGCGGACGCGGCATTCTGCGCGACCTGCACGGCGGCATCGCTGGCCACTGCGGCCTTCGCCGGCGCGGCGGCTGCAGGCGCGGCCTCGGCCGTGACGGCGGGAACCTGCTCGCCCGAATGCTGCACGCGCCACGCGCCCCAGCCACCGACGGCAACCACCAGGGCCACGACGGCGGCGATCGGCGCTTTCAGCGAACGGCGCGGCGGTTCGGCCGGCGGCGTGACACGTCCTTCCAGATTCGCGAGAATGCGCGACTGCTGAGCTCCTCCGTCGCCTGCCGGTTTAGTATCGGACAGCAGGCTGGGCGGAGTTTTCGAATTTGAATTTTCCGGCGCACTCATTCAGCGTCTCATTGAATCCTGGTTTAATTCACCGCGATAATATAGCCCGGCCTCTCGAAGCAGCCTGATTCTAAGAGCAAGCATTGCAAAACACAATCAATTCCAATTTCCGGGGATTTCGTTGATTGCCGTCGCACTCATCGCCTATTTCGCCCTTGCCGTAGCCGTTGCGGCACTGTTGCTTTTACCGGGTATCCGCGCGACCGTTTTCGAATCCGTCGCCCAGTTTCACGGCCGTCTAACGCGCCGTGCGAACGATCGCGCCGCGCGTACGCGAAGTCAGATTGTTAAATCGGCAAGCGTTACGCGCGGCGCT
Source organism: Burkholderia sp. Ac-20345 (assembly GCF_017104825.1). Lineage (NCBI taxonomy): Bacteria > Pseudomonadati > Pseudomonadota > Betaproteobacteria > Burkholderiales > Burkholderiaceae > Burkholderia > Burkholderia sp. Ac-20345. The sequence goes on from NZ_JAAGPO010000043.1 coordinate 3,435, forward strand.
TTAAACGATGTGCAAAATTTACTGGTTCGCCGGCGCTTGATGATTATGGTATCGGCAGGTATTCTTGCGACGCCGCCATTGGTCGCCATTGCGTTACGCGGCCGGCAATTGTTCCAGTACGACGACACGGCGCGCGTGCCCGACGAGAAGATCGCCGCGCTGCTGCAGGGCGAACAACTCGTGCCGCCCCCGCCGCTGCCGCCGGAAGTCTTCGCCACCAAGGAAGTCGAACAGGTACGCCCGGCGCTGAAGGATGCGAGCCGCGACTGGAACCTGCTGGACCCGGATTTCCGTACGCGTTTGCTGCTGGTCTACAAGATCATGCACGAACAATATGGTTATGAAATGGCGTTGCTGGAAGGTTATCGGAGCCCGGAACGGCAGAACCGGCTGGCGCAGATGGGCAGCAACGTGACCAACGCGGCAGCCTTCCAGAGTTATCACCAATTCGGGCTGGCGACCGATAACGCATTCCTGCGCGACGGCAAGCTGGTCATTTCCGAGAAAGATCCGTGGGCGATGCGCGGCTACCAGTTGTATGGCCAGGTCGCCGAACAGGTTGGCCTGACCTGGGGGGGCCGCTGGAAAATGATGGATCTCGGGCACGTGGAATACCATAAACCCGGTTTTAAACTGGGACGCGGCAGCTAGCCAGGGCTGCCGGACAGGAAATAATGAGGGCGGCATGGGGCTTTTTAATATCCCGGCAGGAAACGATATGGGCGGCGCAAAAAATCATGCATTCCGGTGCGCGATTTTTTCCGGCCGCCGCTTCCGTTTTAAATCTCACAGCGTCCTTTCGTTAATGCGCGCGCCCTCTCCGATGCCGCGGGCGCATTGATGCCGGCTCCCTTCATCCCGTTTGACAGCATGGCGACACATCGCGGCGCCACCCTTGCCGCTCGGCGCGCCTGCGTCGCCTCACCGAATCGCACCGGAACCTGAACGTCCTATGCAACGCATCCTCAACGTGCTGACTCATCCGCGTACGCTCTCGATCGTCGGGATCGTCGCGCTAGCAGCCATCCTCTTCATCGTCGCCGACATGCTGCAGTTGCCGCTCCTGTGGGCGGCGATCGCGTTCGCGGCGATCCTCGCGCTGTGGCTCGTCGTCGCGCTGTGGCGCCGCTGGCGCGTGAAGCGCGCGAACCAGCAGCTCGGCCAGATACTGGAAGAGCAGGCGGAAACCGGCAAGATCGCCGCGCCCGCCGCCGCCGCGCTCGCTCCCGACGCGAAGACGGCCGACCTCGACGTGCTTCGCACGCGCCTGTCGGACGCGGTGAAGACGATCAAGACGTCGAAGATCGGCCAAGTGTCGGGCGGCTCCGCGCTGTACGAACTGCCGTGGTACATCGTCATCGGCAACCCGGCCGCGGGCAAGAGCAGCGCCGTGCTCAATTCCGGCCTGCAGTTCCCGTTCGCGGACAAGAACAGCGCCGTGATCCACGGCATCGGCGGCACGCGTAACTGCGACTGGTTCTTCACGACCGAGGGGATCCTGCTCGACACGGCCGGCCGCTATTCGGTGCATGAAGAAGACCGCAGCGAATGGCTCGGCTTCCTCGGCCTGCTCAAGCGCTATCGCCCGAAAGCGCCGATCAACGGCATCATCGTCACCGCGAGCATCGCCGAACTCACCGGCAACCGCCCCGAATTCGCGATCAACCTCGCGAAAAACCTCCGCCAGCGCGTTCAGGAGCTGACGGAGAAGCTCGAAGTGTTCGCGCCGGTCTACGTGATGTTCACGAAGGCCGACCTGATCACCGGCTTCACCGAATTCTTCAGCAGCAGCGACAAGCACGAGTACGACCGCGTATGGGGCGCCACCCTGCCCTACGAGCCCGACGACAAGCGCGACGTCGTCGCGCAGTTCGACACGCACTTCGAGGAGCTCTACGAAGGGCTGAAGGAAATCAGCGTCGCGCAATTGTCGCTGTCGCGCGGCAACCAGCTGTCGCCGGGCCAGTTGAGCTTCCCGCTCGAATTCTCGACGATCAAGCCGTCGCTGCGTGCGTTCCTCGCGACGCTGTTCGAGAACAACCCGTTCCAGTACAAGCCGATCTTCCGCGGCTTCTACTTCACCAGCGCGCTGCAGGAAGGCGAAACCAACAGCGCGGCCGCGCAGCGCATCGCGCACCGCTTCGGCCTCGACGGCGCCGCGCTGCCGAAACCGCACAGTGCGTTCTCGAAGAACGGCTTCTTCCTGCGCGACCTGTTCTCGAAGGTGATCTTCGCGGACCGCCAGACGGTGCGTCAGTTCGCGAGCCCGACCAAGACACGGCTGCGCTACGCGACCTTCTTCGGCTTCGTCGCGGCGCTCGCGCTCGCGCTCGGCGGCTGGACCTGGTCGACGATCGGCAACCAGCAGCTCGTCTCGAACGTGCAGGCCGACCTCGACAACGTCACGCGCCTGCAGCAGGGCCGCAACGACCTGCAGTCGCGCCTGCAGGCGATGGACATCCTCGAGGACCGGATCGAGCAGCTCGAGCAGTTCCGCCGCGACAAGCCGCTGTCGGTGTCGCTCGGCCTGTACCAGGGCGACCGTCTCGAGCAGCACCTGCTGACCGAGTATTACAACGGCGTGCGCCAGATCCTGCTGGCCCCCGTGTCGCAGAACCTCGCGTCGTTCATGAAGGACGTGAACGCGCACCCCGAACAGCTCGTGCCGATGACGCGCCCGCCCGAATCGGGCGCCGTGCAGGGTGGCGCGATTCCGGTCTCGACGAACGCGGCAGGCGCCGCGCCGCAGGCCGGTGCCGCGCTGGCCGCGTCCGGCACCGCGGCGGCCGCCGCACCGCAGCAGCCGGCCGCACCGCAGGGCGGCCTCTACAGCGACGCATCGCCGACCAACGTGCAGGACGCGTACAACGCGCTCAAGACGTACCTGATGCTGTCCGACAAGCGCCACGTCGAGCAGGCGCACCTGACCGACCAGCTCGCCCGCTTCTGGCGCGGCTGGCTCGAGACGAATCGCGGCAACATGCCGCGCGACGAGATGATCAAGAGCGCGGAGCGCATGATCTCGTTCTACCTGTCGCGCGTGAATGACAACGACTGGCCGATGATCGACGCGAACCTCGCGCTCGTCGACCAGACCCGCGAGAACCTGCGCCACGTCGTGCGCGGGATGCCGGCCCGCCAGCGCGTGTACGAGGAAATCAAGGCACGCGCGTCGACCCGCTTCGCGCCGATGACCATCGCGCGCATCGTCGGCGACGGCAACCAGGGGCTCGTGGCAGGCAGCTATGCGATTCCGGGCACGTTCACGCGCGAAGCGTGGTTCGACTACGTGCAGCCGGCGATCCGCGACGCGGCGACCAAGGAACTGCAGGCGAAGGACTGGGTGCTGAACACGTCGACGCAGGACGACCTGACGCTCGAGGGTAGCCCCGAGCAGATCCAGAAGACGCTCGTCGGCATGTACAAGACCGAGTACGCGCAGCACTGGCAGAAGTTCATGCAGGGCATCGCGGTGCAGGGCTTCAGCAGCTTCGGCCAGGCCGTCGACGGGATGAACCGCCTCGGCGACCCGCAGGATTCGCCGATCCGCAAGATCCTCGAGACCGCGTACGACCAGACGTCGTGGGACAACCCGTCGCTCGCGAACGTGACGATCAAGAAGGCGCAGACGGGCGTCGTGAACTGGGTCAAGCAACTGTTCTCGCGCTCGCCGGCCGGCCAGGTGGCGGCCGCCAACATCGACATCAACGGCAATCCGGCCGAGGTGCCGATGGGTCCGATCGGCCAGGAGTTCATCGGGCTCGCGCGGATCGTCGCGGTGCATGACGGCACGTCGATGCTCAAGGGCTACATGGATTCGCTGTCGAAGGTCCGCACGCGCTTCAACGTGATCAAGAACCAGGGCGACCCGGGGCCGGGCGCGCGCCAGCTGATGCAGCAGACGCTCGACGGCAACGGTTCGGAGCTTGCCGATTCGCTGAAGCTCGTCGACGAGCAGATGCTGACGGGCCTCACCGATTCGCAACGCAAGTCGCTGCGTCCGCTGCTCGTGCGGCCGCTGATGCAGGCGTTCGCGGTCGTGATCCAGCCGGCCAGCGCCGAAGTCAACAAGGTGTGGAACGCGCAGGTCTACCAGCCGTTCCAGAACTCGCTCGCGACGAAGTACCCGTTCGCGGCGAGCGCGAAGGTCGAGGCCGGCGCCGGTGAAATCGCGCAAGTGTTCGGTCCGGACGGCTCGATCGCGAAGTTCGTCGGCACGACGCTCGGGCCGCTCGCGGTGCGCCGCGGCGACACCCTCGCCGCTCGCACGTGGGGCGACATGGGCATCGGCCTCACGCCGGACTTCACGAGCGGCTTCGCACGCTGGGTCGCGCCGCTCGCCGGCGGTGCGGCAGGCAGCGCCGCCGCGTCGTCCGAGCCGCAGACCGTGTTCCAGATCCTGCCGCAGCCGAGCACGGGCACGACGGAATACACGATCGCGATCGACGGCCAGCAACTGCGCTACCGCAACACGCCGCCGCAGTGGACCAACTTCGTGTGGCCGAACCCGCAGGGCTCGCCGGGCGCGACGCTGTCCGCGACGACCTTCGACGGCCGCACGGTGCAGCTCGTCAACGAGCCGGGCCGCTACGGTCTCGAGAAGCTGATCAACTCGGCGCAACGCAAGCGCCGTCCGGACGGCACCTTCGACCTGACGTGGGTGCAGGGCAGCGTGAACGTGTCGGTGACGATGCGCATCATCAGCACGTCGCAGCCGTCCGGCGGTGGCGGTGACCAGCCGCAGCAGCAGAGCCTGCGCGGCCTGCGGCTGCCGTCGTCGGTCGCCGACGCGAGCACGGGCGCCGCGCAGAACGCGACCCAGTCCGCCGGCACGGGCACGCCGGCGGCAGCGCCGGCCGTCGCGGCCGCCAACGCAACGAATGCCCAGGGGGCGCAATGACGCAAACCGTACAGGCGCAAATCGCCTACTTCGGCAAGATTCCGTCGCGCGGCGACTTCGTGAAGAGCCCGCACAACCCGCAGCTGCTGCAGACGCTCGACCGCTGGATCGCGCAGGCGCTCGAACTGCTCGCGGAAGATCCGCGCTGGAAGCTCGTCTACGAGGATGCGAAGCCGATGCATTTCGCGTTCCTCGGCTCGCGCAGCAAGCTCGCGATCGCGGGCCACATGGTCGCGAGCCACGACGTGTCGATGCGCCGCTTCCCGTTCCTCGGCGCCACCGCGCTCGAGGTCGACCGGCCGCTCGCGTTCCTCGCGCGCAGCCCGCTCGCGTTCGCGCGGCTGTGGTCGCGCGTCGCCACGCAGATCCCGCCGCTGCTCGGCAAGGACGAGCCGCCCGGCGCGCTGCAGGCGCTCGGCGACACGCAGGTGCCGATCGACGTCGGCGGCCCCGGCACGTCGCATGACGGCACCTTCAACGATTTCGTCGAACACCAGTCGCTGTACGGCCTCCAGGAGATGCTGCTCGAAAGCGGTCATCCCGTGCGGCTGCGCGGCGCGATGCTCGCGCTCGGCTCGCTGCTGCGGCCGGTGATGCAGAGCGGCACGTCGCACATCGAACGCGGCCTCACGCTGCCGCTGCCGGTCGATCCGTTCTACCGCAGCCTCGTCGCCGCGTTCTGGCTCGAACTGATCGCACCGTTCGTCGCGCAGGCCGACTTCGAGCTCGCGATCTTCATCGGCACGATCGCCGAGCGCGAACGGCTCATCATCGGCTTCAACGGCGCGTCGGCCAAGACGCTGCTGAGCGTCGTCGACCCGCAGACCTACGCCGCCCACAACATCGACATCGACGATCCCGAGTGGATCGACGCCCATGCGCAAAACGATCACCAGATCAGCAAGCTCGTCAGCTACCTCGACCAACCGCAACTCTCGCTGCGCGTCGCCATCGACGCGTTCCGCGAAGCGTTCATCGGAGGCTGACGGGATGCATCGCACGATTCACGTCCGGCGCGCGCGCCTTTCGGTCGCGCTCTCGCCCGCCGTCGCCACCCTCCTCGCTGCCGGGCTCTTCGCCAGTGGCGCGGCCTTCGCGCAGAACACCGGCGCGACCGTCACGCCGGTCGGCAACGGGACGGTCACGACGACCGCGCTGTCCGCGAACACCGGTGCCGCACCGGGGACGGCCTCCGGCGCCGTCGTGCACGGCACGGCCGGCACCGCGAGCACCGTCACGCCGCCGCCCGCGACCGCGACGCCCGGCCAGGTGGTCGTCGGCGGCAAGGTGCCCGACGAGGCGACCAAGGCCGCCGTGCTGCAGAAACTGCGCGATACCTACGGCGCGACGAACGTCGTCGACCAGATCGAGGTCGGTGACGTCGCCACGCCGCCGAACTGGAGCGCGAACGTGCAGAAACTGCTCGGCACGCAGCTCAAGCAGATCAGCAAGGGGCAACTGAAGATCAACGGCACGCAGATCGAGATGAAGGGCGAGGTGCACAACGAAGCGCAGCGCCAGCAGCTCGCGAGCGACATGGCGAACACGCTGAACCCGACGTACACGATCAAGAACGGGCTGCGCGTGTCGGCGTCCGAACAGGGTGTGCTCGACCAGACGCTCGCGAACCGGACGATCGAGTTCGAGACCGGCAGCGCGACGCTCACGCCGCAGGGCAAGCTGATTCTCGACCAGATGGCGACCGCACTCTCGAAGATGCAGAACCGCACGGTCGACATCATTGGCCACACCGACAACTCGGGGAACCGCACGTCGAACATCGCGCTGAGCCAGGCGCGCGCGGACTCGGTGAAGGGCTACCTGATCACGAAGAGCATTCCGCCGCAGCAGATGACGACGACGGGCGTCGGGCCGGATCAGCCGATCGCGCCGAACGATACGGCGGACGGACGCGCACGGAACCGGCGGATCGAGTTCCGGGTGGGGCAGTAACGGACGGCACGGGGTGCGCCGCGCGGCGCACCCCGGCACCGGACAACGGGCGGCTGCAGCGATGCGCCGCCCGTTTTGCGTTTACGACTGCTCGTCGGGCCGCACGCCCAGCAGCTCGCGAATATGCGACAGCGAGCCGTCATCCTTCACGACGCTCTCGAGCCACTTGTGCAGCGGCATGTCGGCCCATTCGGCGGCCTTGTCGGCGAGATACGCGACCGGGCTGTGCGGCTCGGTCTGGCGGAAATAGCGGGCGACCGCGCGCAACTGGTCGACGGCCTGCGCACGGTTCTGGATGCCGGCGATCATCTGCGTCACCGGGGCGCGCGGAACGGACTGCGGCTGCACATGAGTCTCCTCGGTCTGGATCGGATTGCCGAACACCGGCTCGATGCGCTCGGGCTGCGCCTGCGGTGCCGACTGCGTGTGCGGTGCGTTGCCCGTATAGCCCTGCTCGCGCGCGAAGCGCTCGGCGAGCCGGTACACCGTCTCGAATGCGTCGCGCGCCTGCCGGAAGCTCGGCGCCGAATCGCCCGCGCGCTCGACGAGCCTTTCCTCGAACGCATCGAGCGCGAATTCGAACGCCTTCAGGTTCGCGAGCAACGCCGTGTAGAACGCGATCGACGTCACGCGCCGCGACGAATCGATCTGCTCGATCGACGGCTTGCCGCGTGCGATGTCGTCCGCGTGTTCGGGGTCGCGCTTGATGGCCTGCGCGACGTGCTGCGCCACTTCCCAGTCGAGCGTGCTGAACGCGTTCGACGCGCCGTCCGTCATCGGCACCGCGCGCAGCAGCTCGGCCGTGCGGCCGGACAGCCACGCGACGTTGCCGAGCCGGTGCTCGGTGTCGTCGTCCTCGGGCAGCGGGTGCACGGTGTCCCAGAAGTCGCGGCACAGGCCCTCGAGCAGCGCATAGCCTTCGGTGAGGCCGGTGATGCCGTCCTCGAGCGCGAGCGCCTCGGTCAGCCACACGGCGAGCCGCAGGTCCTTCGTCCGCGTGCGCAGCAGCTCGCCCGCATGGTCGACCACGAAGCCCCAGTCGGCCTCCTTGATCTCGGTCACCCATTCGCCCTGGTCGAGCGTCGGATCGTCGTAGCGCCGCGCGTCCTGGATCGCGTCGAATTCGTTCGAAAACAGCAGGTCGTCGCCGCTGGGCGACGCATCGCTGATCGGCGTCAGCAGCTCGGGGAGATTGATCGGCATGATTCGGTCAGTTCATCAAATGCTTGTGTTGCACGGCCGCGCTCATTCGACGGTGTACGTGAATTCGCCGGCCTCGTCCGCGCGCACCGCGATGCGCGCGATGGCCTCGCCGTCGGCGATCCGGCCGAGCACATGGCCCGCGATCTCCGGCAGCAGCGTGCCGTTCAGGATATGGTCGACGTTGCGGGCGCCCGAGTCGACCTCGGTGCAGCGCGCGAGCACCGCATCGACGAGCGATTCGTCCCATTCGAACGCGGCCTTGTGGTTCGCCTCGATCCGGCAGCGGATCCGCTCGAGCTTCAACTCGATGATCTCGGCCAGCACGTCGTCGGAAATCGGGTAGTACGGCACGACCTTCATCCGCCCGAGGAATGCGGGCTTGAAGGTCTTGTACAGCTGCGGGCGCAGCGTCTCGGCGAGCGCGTCCGGATCGGGCAGTTCCTCGGCGGGCTTGTTCAGGCACGCCTGCATCACGGCACTGGAGCCGACGTTCGACGTCAGGATGATCAGCGTGTTGCGGAAGTCGATCTCGCGCCCTTCCGCATCGTCCATCGCGCCCTTGTCGAACACCTGGAAGAACATCTCGAGCACGTCGGGGTGCGCCTTCTCGACCTCGTCGAGCAGCACGACGGAATACGGGTTGCGGCGCACGGCCTCGGTCAGCACGCCGCCTTCGCCGTAGCCGACGTAGCCCGGCGGCGAGCCCTTCAGGCCCGACACGCTGTGCGCTTCCTGGTACTCGCTCATGTTGATCGTGACCATCTTGCGCTCGCCGCCGTACAGGATGTCGGCCAGCGCGAGTGCCGTCTCGGTCTTGCCGACGCCCGACGGCCCGACGAACATGAACACGCCGCGCGGCTTGTTCGGATCCTCGAGGTTCGCGGTCGCGGTGCGCACGCGCTGCGCGATCGCGTCGAGCGCGTGGTCCTGGCCGATCACGCGCGCGGTGAGCAGCGGCTGCAGGTTCAGCACGGTGTCGATCTCGTCCTTCACCATCCGGCCGAGCGGAATGCCCGTCCATGCGGCGACGATCTCGGCAACTACGTGGCCGTCGACCTGCAGCGGCACCATCGGCTCGCCGCCCTGCAGCGCGTGCAGTGCCGCGACGCGTTCGGCGAGCTTGTCGCGGGTGGCCTGCACGTCGACCGGCTGGCCGTCTTCCGACGGGCCGCGTGCCTTGTCGAGCGCTTCGCGCAGTTCGGTGATCTCGGCGACGATCACGCGCTCGGCTTCATAGCGCGCTTCGTCCTTCGCGAGTTGTTCGAGCGCCGTGTCGCGCGCACCACGCAGCTCGCCGAGCCGCTCGTCGTGCGACGCGCCGCCGGCCGCCTCGCGCTCCAGCGACGCGATTTCCACGTCGATCCGCTCGATGCGCTTCTTCGTGTCGTCGATCGCCGCCGGCGTCGCGCTGTGCGCAAGCGCAACCTTCGCGCATGCGGTATCGAGCACGCTGATCGCCTTGTCCGGCAGCTGGCGGCCGCTGATGTAGCGGTGCGACAGGCGCACGGCCTCGGTGATCGCATCGTCGAGGATCCGCACGTTGAAGTGCTTCTCCATCAGGCCGGACATCCCGCGCAGCATCGCGGCCGCGAGCGGCTCGCTCGGCTCCTCGACCTTCACCACCTGGAAGCGCCGCGCAAGCGCCGCATCCTTCTCGAAGTACTTCTTGTATTCGCTCCACGTCGTCGCGGCGATCGTGCGCAGCTCGCCGCGCGCCAGTGCCGGCTTCAGCAGGTTCGCCGCGTCGTTCTGGCCGGCCTGGCCACCCGCGCCGATGATCGTGTGCGCCTCGTCGATGAACAGGATGATCGGATGCGCGCTCTTCTTCACCTCGTCGATCACGCTCTTCAGGCGGTTCTCGAACTCGCCCTTCACGCTCGCGCCGGCCTGCAGCAGCCCCATGTCGAGCACGTGCAGCGCGACGCCGCGCAGCGGCGGCGGCACGTCGTCGGCCGCGATGCGCAGCGCGAGGCCCTCGACGACCGCCGTTTTGCCGACACCGGCCTCGCCGGTCATGATCGGGTTGTTCTGGCGGCGGCGCATCAGGATGTCGATCGCCTGGCGGATCTCGGCTTCGCGGCCGATCACCGGGTCGATCTTGCCGTCGCGTGCGCGCTGCGTGAGGTTGGTCGTGTACGTGTCGAGCGCGGGCGTCTTCGACGGGCCGGCCGCGGGTGCCATGCCGTTGGCGGCCGGCGCGGCGTCGCTACCCTCGTCGTCCGCCTGACGCGGCTCGGCTTCGCTCGAGCCGGCCATGATCTCGTCGAACTTGTGCTTCAGGTCCGTCACGTTCATTTCCGCAAACTGCGACGACATCCGTTGCGCGAACTGCGCGAGATCGGGCGCGGTCAGCAGCGCGAGCAGCAGGTGCCCCGAACGGATGCGGCCGAGCTGCGAGTCGAGCGACGCGATCAGCCATGCCTGTTCGAACAGCGCGATCAGGTGCACGGAGAACACCGGCGTGCGCGTGTTGCCCGTCTTCAGGCGCGTCAGTTCGCGCTCAAGATCGGCGTGCAGCGCGTGCGGATCGACGCGGCTCGCGCGCAGTGCGAGCGGCAGGTCACCCGTCGCTTCGTCGAGCAACGCGAGGAACAGGTGCTCCAGATCGACCTCGTAATGGCCGCGCGCCAGGCACGCGCTTGCCGCACGCTCGGTCGCGTGGCGGCACAGCGGGTTCAGTTTCGTGATCAGGGTCTTCAGAGGCGTGCTCATGGCGTCGATCTCAGTCTCAGGTTCGATTGCGTGTTTGTTGTCGTTCGGAATCAGTGAATCACGTGCAGTTCGTAGCGGGCATCGGAGCGGTCCTCGATTGCATCGCGCGTGCACAGGAACGCGTCCCAGCCGAGCCGCGAGCCCGCGCCGAGCACGCTCGCGCCGACCTCGGTGCGCTTGAGCACGAGCTTCACCTCGTATTCGAGCGTGACGCCGGCGAGCAGCGTCAGCATCCGCTCCAGCGCGACGGCCTGCGCGCCGCTGGGCAGGAACGCCTCGTAGTCGCGCTTGGACAGCGGGCCGATGACGATCCGCGCGCGCATGTCGCGCTGCCATACACGTTCGCCGACGAGCGCCGTCGCGCCGAGCACCGCGTTGACTTCGCCGAGCACGCTCAACTGGTCGGGCGGCACGTCGTACCACTTGCCGACGAACTGGTCGATCTTCACCGGCACGCGGAAATAGTCAGACAGCGTGCGCTGCAGGTACGCAGCCGACATCGGCCGGTGCCGCGCTGCCAGCGCATAGCCCGCGACCGCCTCGTCGAGCACGCCGCCCGCGCCGGCCGCGAGGCTGTCGCGCACCTCGTCGCTCGGCACGCCCGCGATTGCCAGCAGCAGCGGCAGATAGCGCTCGTCGCGGTCGAGCTCGTAATGGAACGGCAGCCGGTATTTCTTCCACGCGGCATAGAACAGCGCCGTCGCGCGGTTCGAGAACACGTCGAAGAATGCGCGCGCCGCATGGTCGCGCTTCAGGTGCTCGCGCGCGACGATCTGCTCGGTGTAATGCAGCGGTAGCGCACCCTGCCCACCCAGCAGCCCGAAGAACGCGGGCGTCAGCTCGACGTGGCCGAGCTCGCCGGCCGCGAGCGCGGCGCCGCGCGCCTCGCCCGTCTTGAGCTGGGTGCCGTCGTCGTCGAACGAGCGCGCGCCTTCGATCTCGCTCGGCGGAAAGCCAAGCGACAGCGTATTGCGGAATTCGATGCGCTGCGCGACCACGTCGCCCTGCCGCCATGCGCCGGGCGCGTCCGACGCCTGCCGCGCGAACAGCCCTTCGAGCACGCGCACGGCCTGGAAGAACTCGAAGCGGTGCGGTTCGTCGAGCAGCGCGTCGACTACGCCAGGATCGATTCGCCGGTCCGGGGCTTGCATCGGATGATCTCCTCGCCGGTGCGCTTCGACACGACGACTAGTTGAACGAAACTGTTGAGGTGCACGTACAGCCCGAAGAAGCTGTCGAGCACGCGCACGAACGAGGCCAGGCTTGCGCCGACGAAGTGCTCCTCGTCGATCGTCAGGCGGATCTCGATGCCGCGCACGAAGGTCGCGAACGGCTTGCCGGGCAGCCACTGCACGGCGCCGCGCTGTTCGACGCCGACGAGGCCGTCGATCTGGCGCATCGACACGGCGGTGCGCCGCAGGTCGTACAGCGTCAGCATTTCCTTCAGCGGCGCGAGCCCGTGCGCGACCAGCGACACGTGATTGAGCGCGAGGTGCGACACGAGCCGCCAGTGCGCGGCACGGCCGCGCTCGAAGCGCACGCTCTGCGTCGGGCGGCGCAGCAGCGAAATGCCGCTGGTTTGCGCGCCACCTTCCTGGAACAGGTCGCCGCCTTCGAGCCCGAACGCGAGCATCGCCGGCAGGTCGCGGTTCGTGCAGGTGAGGTCGAGGCTCAGCGTGTCGGTCTGCGGCGACGTCGGCTCGAAATCGATGTCGACGATCGAGATCTCGGTTTCATAGCCGGGGCTCTTCTGCGCGACCCAATCGTTGCGGCGCGCGAACCAGTAATGGCCGATCCGCGCCGATTCGCCGTGATGCAGCGAATAGAACGGCCGGAACTCGATCACCGATTCCTCGTGCGCCTGCTGCCGGACGAGCTTCACCGAGTCGATCGAATACACGTCGTACGCGAACGCGCGCCGCGCCTCGGCGATCACCGGGTAGGACACCGCGCGGTGCGTGATGCGGATCGGCTCGCCGTGCTGGCGGAACAGGTTGACGATCGGCGTGCAGAACAGCCGGAAATGGCTCGCCGTCAGCAGTTCGAGCAGCCGCGCGACGTGCGAATCGCTGCGCACGTCCTGCAGCACGAGATGCAGCGTCGCGCGCTGGCAGCGGCCGCTCGCGCGCGCGATCGCCGCGATGTCGAAATCGACGAAATCGAACTTGTCGGGGAACGCGAAGTATTCGGTGAGCAAGCGATACGCGGGATGCGATTTCGCCGGGTAGTCGATCAGCGCGTCGTCCTCGTCGAAGCCGGCGTGCGCGATCGGCAGCTTGCGCAGCGCGGTCCAGCGGCCGTTGCGTTCCGGCTCGACATACGCGCCGAGCACGTTGACGAACAGGCAGTCGGTCAGCGCCGCGACGAACGACTGCTCGCCATGCAGGTGCGCGCGCAGCGTCGGCAACTTCAGCGCGCCGAGATCGAGCTGCGCGGCGAGCGATTCGAACGTGATCGAGATCACGCCCGTCGCGTTCGACGGCAGCACCGTCGCGCTCGGCGCGAGCGCGACCGGCATGTAGCGTGCTTCCGAGATGCGGATCGGTGCGAGCGTCACGTCATAGGCAGTGCGGAACCGGCACTGCACGCCGCGGACCGGGCGGCTCTTCAGCTCGGTGCCGCGACCGATCACGACCGGTTCGGTCTGCTGGCCGGGCGACGCCGGCGTGAACTGCGCGATCGAGCAAGACGGGAACGGCCGCAGGTAGTGCGGATACAGCACTTCCAGCAGCGCTTCGGTGAATTCGGGGTAGTCGTCGTCGAGCTTCTTGTTGATGCGCGCGCCGAGCAGCGCGAACGACTCGATCATCCGCTCGACGTGCGGATCCTCGCAATGCTCGCCGGACAACGCGAGCCGCGCCGCGATCTTCGGATAGCGTTCGGCGAAATCGCGCGAATAGCGCCGCAAAAACGATAATTCGCGCTCGTAATACGGCAGCAATTCTTCCATCGACGACCCCGAACCTCAATATTTCCTGCCGGACCCTGATCCACCACCGGGCGGTCCGGCCCGCTCGGCGGCATGATTTACTGCATTCTTGCGGCGCGTGCGCGCGTAACCGAATACTGCAGCGTCGACGGCTGCAGCATCGCGTCGAAACTCACCGGCTCCTCGGCCGGGTGCACGACGAGCAGCGCCTGAATCGCGAAGTAGAGCGCGTTGGTGGCCTGCTCGTTCAGCTCGAACGTCACCTGCACCTGCTGCAGGCGCGGCTCGTGGCGCGCGATGGCCTGCTGGATCGACTTGCAGATGAACGCGCGGTCGTAGTGACTCGCCAGGCTCAGCCCCGCGAAATCGTTCAGCCCGTAGGTCAGCACCGACTTCTGGCACTCCGGCAGCGCGGCCAGCTCGATTTCGGTGTGGGCGATACGGGTGTTGAGGATCGCCTCGACGTCGCGGGCGACCGTGTTCTTGAGCTCGTCCAGCGACAATTGCCGCATCGCTGCCGAGGCCGGCAGGTGCGGTTCGTCGTCGAACAGCTTGTCGAGAAAACTGGGTTCGAATCGTTTCATCGGCCGGTGTTCACAGCGAAAACGGCAACGGGACGCCGCGCGCCCCGTTGCCGCAACCGACCTTAGACCGCGTAGGTCTTGTCGTTCTTCGTCAGACTCCAGGCGCCTTGCGTGTTGCCGCCCTGGTTGCCGCCGATCTTCTGCTGGGTTTGCTTCCACTGCACAGCTGCGTACTTCAGCGAGAACGTCTCGAGCGGCAGACCTTCTTCGCGAACGCTCGGGGCGATGCTCGAGATGATCACGTACTTGAGCTTGACTTCCAGATACTGCACGCGCTTGCCTTCACCGTCAGCGCGCGAGAAATGAACCGTCACCTCGTCGAACGTGGTGCCGCCCGAAGCGTGCTGGTACAGCAGCGGGCTCGACGAATCGATTTCCTTCGTGAAAATCATGTCGCCGTGTTCGCAACGCGTCATCGTGTGACCGCCAGCGGTCGATGCGGTTGCCGAACGCGGTTGAACGATCGAGTGATCCCACGATTTCAGCTCGATCCAGCCCTGGTGGTCCTTGTCCGCGGACTCGCCCTTCACCGCGGGACTACCAAACTGCAAGTGCATATGTAACATGGCCCTTCGACTCCCCAAAGAGGTGGTTTTAACGTCCTACCCAGGCGGCCCGCCCGGGCGATTTACTCGCTTATGAATTTGCCGGTTTGGGCAGATCAGCGACAAGTCGCAGAGAAATCGAGAGTTCGTCGAGCTGAAAGTGCGGACGCAGGAACGCGACCGAACGATACGAGCCCGGCTTGCCCGGAATCTCCGACACTTGTATGGATGCCTCACGCAGCGGAAATTGCGCCTTCTGTTCCTGCGAGGCGTTGTCGTCGAGCAGGACGTACTGCGAAATCCACCGGTTGAGGAAAGTCTCCACGTTCTGCGCCGATGCGAAGCTGCCGATCTTGTCCCGCATCATCGCCTTCAGGTAGTGCGCAACGCGCGATACCGAGAAGATGTACTGAAGCTGGGCGGACAGGACGGCGTTCGCATTCGCGCTGTCGGTGCTGTATTTCTTGGGTTTCTGCACCGACTGCGCAGCGAAGAACGCGGCGTAATCTGAGTTCTTGCAATGGACGAGCGGGATGAAGCCGAGGTCGCTCAGCTCCTTCTCGCGGCGATCGGTGATCGCGATTTCGGTCGGGCACTTCAGCGCGACTTCACCGTCGTCGGTCTTGAACGTGTGGGTCGGCAGGTCCTCGACGAGGCCGCCGCCTTCGACGCCGCGGATCGCCGCGCACCAGCCGAAGTCGTCGAATGCGGCCGTCAGGCGCGCAGCGAACGCCCACGCGGCGTTGCACCACAGGTACTTGTCGTGGTCGGTGCCGTCGACGTCCTCGACGAAGTTGAAGTTCTCCGCGGTCTGGCCGTCCTTCGGATTGAACGGCAGGCGGCCGAGGAAGCGCGGCAGCGTCAGGCCGACGTAGCGCGAATCTTCGGCGTCGCGGAACGACTTCCACTTCGCATATTCGACCGTATCGAACACCTTGCCGAGGTCGCGCGGCTTGCCGAGGTCGGAGAACGACTCGAGGCCGAGCAGCTCGGGCGACGCCGACGCGATGAACGGCGCATGCGCGGCCGCTGCAACGTGCGACATCTGCTCGATGAAGTACATGTCTTCCGGCTGGCGCGAGATCTCGTAATCGCCGATCAGCGCACCGAACGGCGAGCCGCCGAACGTGCCGAACTCTTCTTCGTAGACCTTCTTGAACAGCGCGCTCTGGTCGAACTCGCTCGCGCCCTTGAAGTCGCGCACGAGGTCGCGCTTCGGTGCGTGCAGCGCCTTGATCTTGATCGTCTGGCCGGTGTTGCTTTCCTTGACCAGGTAATCCATCCCGCGCCACGTGCTTTCGAGGCGCTGGAACTCCGGCGCGTGCATCACTGCGGAAAGCTGCGTGGAAATCAGGCTGTCGAGTTCGGCGACGCGTGCGTCGATCGTGGCCGACAGGTTGTCCGACACGATCACCGTGCCGTCGAGCACCTGGTGCACGAGTTCGCCGATCAGGTCCTTCGCACGCGCATGCTCGGAATCGGATTTCGCGACCTTGCTCTTCTCGACGATATCGTCGAGCAGCGAGGTCCCGGCGGCGTAGTCCGCGCCGCTCGCTTGGGCCGCAGCCGTTTGCTGGTTCATCTCAACACTCCGTCGTCATTCGCCGTCTTTGTCGCCGCCCGTGCCCTTCGCGAGCTCCTGCAGCTGCTGTGTGTTCTTCAGCACCTCGGACAGCAGATCCTCGAGCTTGTCGTTGCCGGCGAGCTTGTTGCGCAGGTCGGCGAGCTTCGAGCGCGCCTCGAGCAGGCGCCGCAGCGGCTCGACCTGTTCGACGACTTCGTCCGGGCTGAAATCCGACAGCGATCGGAACTTCAGGTCGACCGCGAACTTGCCGCCTTCCGGGCTCAGGCGGTTTTCCACCTGGAACGCGGCACGCGGCTCGATCGCCTTCATCACGTCGTCGAAATTGTCGCGATCGATGTTGACGAATTTACGGTCGCGCAGCTTCGGCTGCTCGATTTCGGACTGGCCCGCCAGATCGCCGACGACCCCGACGACGAACGGCAGTTCCTTCACCTCGATCGCGTCGCCCTTCTCGACCTCGTAGGTCAGTTGGACGCGCGGCGGCCGTATTTTCTGCAAGCTTTTCTGAATGCTTTCTTTCTTGGCCATCTCGACGGCTCCCAGGTTAGTTGTGGTTATCGCGTCAGTTTTGCGGTCAGTTGCGCAGTGCGCCGAACGGATCCGCGCCGCCCTTCTGCGGCGTGGTGGGCGGCGTCGGCGTGCTGGTCGCCGCTGCTTCGGCCGCCGGTGCAGCGCCGGCCTTCGGACGATGAACGACCCGGCGCGGCGGGCGCGGCTTCACGGCCTTCGTCTCCGGCGGGAACAGCGCCGATTCGCCCAGCGTATCGCGCAGCTGCTTCGCGAGTGCCTGCGCATCCGACTTCGCGTCGCCCGCGAGCGACGAATCCTGGCGCAGTTCGCCGAGCGACTGCGTCGCGATCCGCAGGCCGGCCACGGCCAGCACGCTCTTCGCCTGACGGTCGGTCGCGTCGCGCTGCAGCGCTTCCTGCGCGGCAACGATTGCCTGGCCGTAGTGGTTCTGGGCGAACTGGATTTGCGCAATGCGCGACCACGGCTCTTCGCGCGTCGGATCCGACTTCGCGAGCTGCTGGTACAGGCCGAGCGCCTTGTCCTGGTCCCCCGCCTTCGCAACTGCGTCCGCATCCGCCAGCGACTTGTTGAACACTTCGGCAGTCGGCGGCGCGGGAGGCTGGCTCGCACAACCGGCGATCACGCCGCAAGCCACTACTACCCCAGACAGTTTTGCGAAGAGACGGTCTTTCATCGTTATATCCACCGGCGCGTGAGTTTTAAATCGTTGAGAATCTGGTTCTTTTGCTTTGCAAGAAGCGCGCGGGTATAGTACCGATCAATTTTTCATAATTCAATCGTCGTGTGAAGAGTAATTCCTTTTAAAACCGGGCGCTACCCCCTCCAATGGCCTCTCGCAGCGGGCTCGCAGCGATTTTTCTTTCGGCCGGATTGGGCAAGTTTTACTGGTTGCGCGACGCGCCGCCCGGATGGCGGAAAAAATTTCCGGACGCCTGCCATGACGCGGGCGTGCTTAATAGTTGAACGGTGCAATGCCGGGGATACGCAGCGAACGCGGAAATACCCGGCAGATTTGACAGGGATAAAGGCGGCACGCCGGAAATACGATGAGATCGTTGATGATTCGCTACGCGCTGCCACTGGTTGCCTGCGCCCTTCTGGCCGGATGCGCGGCCGCCCCGCTGCTCGGCTCGGCCGCGAGCGCCGTGATGTCCGCGGCCGGCATCGGCAAGCCCGAGTTGCCCGACGCGCAGAAGCCGCCGCGCAACCTCGGCCTCACGCTCGCCGCGGCGCCGAACCTGAATGCCGCGACCGACAACAAACCGCTCGCGCTCGTCGTGCGGCTCTATACGCTGAAAGACCCGACGTCGTTCCAGCAGGCGCCATTCGACGCATTTACGGATCCGACCAAGGAAAAAGCCGCACTGGGCGCGGATCTGCTGAACGTGCGTGAAATCACGCTGATTCCGGGCCAGCGCTATACGGCAACCGAGAAGGTTTCACGCGAAGCGCAGGCATTCGGTATCGTCGCGCTGTTCCGCGATCCCGCACTACAACGATGGAAACTGACGTTCGATCCGGTGAAGTCGGAGAAATCCGGCATAATCATCGGCCTGCATAATTGCGCGATGACGGTCACCGACGGCACCGTCATTGCACCGCAACAGGGTGCGCCTTCGCAACCGCTGAATTTGCTTTCTTCGGTGTCCTGCGGTTAAACATGACGCACGAATGTCAATTAACAAGAGTTAACAATTGGCGATTTAATTCGGGCACGAACGAATCGATTACATCGCAACGCGACATTAACCGGATTTGACATGAGTTATTCGGCCAAGGTGCTGTGGGGGGAAGGGCTGTTCCTCCGGCCTCAACACTTTCAGCGACAGGACGCGTACCACGAAGCGCGCCTGTTCGAATCGATCCAGGCGATCCAGCCGTACAACTGGGGCGTGCGCTCGGTGCGCATCGACCGCGATGCGCTCGGCAGCAACGTGCTGCGGGTGGCCGAGCTCGCGCTCGTGTTCCCGGACGGCGCGCTGTATGCCGCGCCGCAGGCCGACGACCTGCCGCCGCCGATCGCGCTGGACACGCTGCCTGACGGCATCAACGAATTCGTGTTCTATCTCGCGCTGCACCCGCTGCGCGAGAACGGCACCAACTACAGCGACGATCCGGCCGCCGGCTTCATGACGCGTTTCGTCAGCGAGCAGACGAGCATCGCCGACAACTTCACCGACGCCGCCGAAGCCGACATCACGTTCCTGAAGACACAGGTCAAGCTGATCGCGCACAGCGAACCGCGCGACCAGCTGCTGTCGGTGCCGCTCGTACGCGTGCGCCGCACCGCGACGTCCGGTTTCGAGATCGACGACAGTTTCGTGCCGCCTTGCCTCGCGATCGACGCATCGCCGATCCTGCATCAGCGGCTGCGCCAGCTCGTCGATGCGCTGCAGGCGAAGGTGAACGCGCTGTACGGCTTCCACCGCGAGCCGTCGAAGAACATCATCGAATTCCGCTCGGGCGACATCGCGTCGTTCTGGCTGCTGCACACCGCGAACGCCGCGTTCGCGACGCTCGCGCACCTGCACCAGCACTCGGCGCTGCATCCGGAGCGGCTGTTCCAGGAGCTGCTGCGCCTCGCGGGCCAGCTGATGACGTTCTCGAAGGGCTATACGCTCGCCGACCTGCCGGTGTATCGCCACGACGATCCGGGCCCGAGCTTTGCGCGTCTCGACCTGATGCTGCGCGAGCTGCTCGACACCGTGATCTCGACGCGCTACTTCGCGATCACGCTCGACGAGGTGCGCCCGTCGTTCCATCTCGGCCGCCTCGATTCTGGCAAGATCGACGACAAGACCGAGTTCTACCTGGCGGTGTCCGCGGACATGCCGAGCGTCGAGCTCGTCGATGCGGTACCCGCCCGCTTCAAGGTCGGCGCACCCGACGACGTCGACAAGCTCGTGCTGTCGGCGATGCCCGGCGTGCGGCTCTCGTACACGCCGCAGGTGCCGCCCGCGATTCCGGTGCGCCCCGGCGCCTGCTACTTCGCGCTCGATTCGCGCGGCGCGCTGTACGAGCGCATGCTGCAGGCCCAGTCCGCGATGATCTACGCGCCGACTGGCATCAATGACCTGAAATTCGAACTGATCGCGGTCACATCATGAGCTACGCGCCTTCCCTGTTTGGCGACAACGCGCCGCCTCCCCTGCATACCCCGGCGTCGACGGACGCCTCGTTCCAGGCTCGTTCGCTGCTCGACCTGCTGTACGACGGGTTCTTCATGCTGTTCCTGCTCAAGAACGGGCGGGAGCCGGAGGGCGCGGGCGAGTTCAGCACGCGGATCCAGGAATTCCTGTCCGACTTCGAGCGCGGCGCGAAGAAGCTGAATATCGCCGCTGAAGATGTGTACAGCGCGAAGTTCGCGTTCTGCGCGGCGATCGACGAGATGGTGCTGTCGTCGCAGTTCAAGATCCGCACGGACTGGGAACGCCGGCCGCTGCAGCTCGTGCTGTTCGGCGAGCAGCTCGCGGGCGAGAAGTTCTTCCAGTATCTCGAGGATTGCCGCGCGCAGGGTGCGGCGCGGCTGCAGTCGCTCGAGGTGTTTCACATGTGCCTGCTGCTCGGGTTCCAGGGCAAGTATCTGCTCGAAGGGCCGGAGAAGCTGGCTTACCTCACCGCGCGGCTGGGGGACGAGATCGCGCACATGAAGGGCAAGCGGGCGCCGTTCGCGCCGCATTGGCCGCTGCCGGATCAGATCGCGCATCGGCTGAAGCGCGAGGTGCCGGTGTGGGCGATCGGGGCGGTGTTCGCGCTGGTTGCGCTGCTCGGGTATCTCGGGCTCAACACGTATCTGAAGGACAAGACGCTGCAGGCGCTGGCGCCTTATTCGCAGGTGATCAAGGTGGGCCCGGAGTCGGCGAATTTGACGATTTCGCTGCCTTGAGGGGTGCAGGTTGTTCGTGCCTCGCTTCACGATGAAAAAGGACCGCCGAGCGGTCCTTTTTTTATTGCGGCATGCTATTCAGTCATGCTCGCGACTGCATGCCGTTCGGGTCCAGATCGAGGAAGTCGTCGTGGCGATCGAAATGGTCGAGGCAGCGGACGACCTCCTCGATCGCGCAGCATCAACGCCTTGCGGAAGGTTTGCCGTGCGCTCATCGCGGCTCCGCGTTATCGGACAGATCCATCCAGATGTCCTCATAGCCGGTGTCATCGATGATGAAACGTGCACCGGCCGGCAGCATCAGATAAGGCAAGACCAGCGGCAGGTGCGTAGACAGATGCGCGGCATGCAGCGGCTGATAAAAATCAGCGGCATCCGAGTATTCGCCGCAATGAAAAAACCAGCTTACGTTGTGACCTTCGGACAGCACGATGCGCGTGCCGTAGACCGGCGCTTTCCCGAGCGTCGACATCGCGACGGCAACCATGTCGTCCGGTTCGACAACGGGCAGGCCGTATCGCGCACAAACAGCTTCCTGACGCGCTCGCAGCTCGGCCGGATCGTCAGTCATTTTCATCATCCCCTTCCTGTCCTGTGGCGCACCAGCTTGTTTGCCGGCATAGCGGTGCGTCGATCGCTTGCGCTCACGTTCGGCGAGCAGTACGCGCTGGCGTGGCGTCACTATCGGTCGAGCCACCAGTCGAGCAGCGTTTCATCCTCCGGATCCTCGAAGTTGCGGTAGATGTTTGCGTAGTACCAGGCGATACCGGTTCTCTCGGTGAAGCCGTCGAATACGACGCGAATTCGCTCGCCGCCAACCTTCGCCGGAACGGATAGCGCCAGCGAGCCGCCATGGCGACCATCCAGCGTTCCGCCCAGTCCGGCCCCGACCTCGTATTCGAGCCGTTCGATTTCATCGCCCGGAATCGCACTTCCGTAAATCTGGATGCAGTAGTTGCCGCCCCGCTCGAGCACGGTCGCCGGGCGATCGGGATCGTCGATGCGGATGAGGTCGCCCTTGGCGAGATTCAGCGTCAGGCCCGGCGACGCCAGCAGCTCGTAGACGCCCTGCCCCGCGTCGCGTGCCGGAAGCTCCTCGTGAACCGGCCCGTCGCCGGAACCGCCGGCATAAACGTAGATCACGTCGAAATCGCGGTCGTGGAGTTCAGCGGCGCGCGGCTTCGGATTCATGTCGTCCATCGTGTCATCCAGTTGAACGCGGCGTCCTGCGCGTGAGTGGCCTGGGCCCCGTCAGAAAAGAATGAATGCGTCGTTTTCGACGTAGAACACGAACGCGTCGAACAGTTGGACCATGCTCGGCTCGTCGATCTGGTCGTGCGCGTTGATCACGACGTCCTCGATCGTCGCGCTGTCGAGTGTGAGCTTCCAGCCGGATTCCCGGGCGATGGCAGGCACCGCGACGTCGTCGTCGCCGGCATCGTCGGAGAATACCCCCGCCGTATCGGGCGTCCATGGCATCGGCGGCAGATAGAGCCATCCGGAGAAGTCGCCGGGGCGTTCAAGAATATGTTTCAACGACACTTCGGTCGCGGCGTCATTCGACATGGGTAGTGCAGTGGTATCCGGGTTGATTGTCTTGCTTCGACCGCGAGATCCTCGCGGCAGGCCGTGATTATGCCAATTTCGGATCCGCCCGCCTCCCGGTGCACTTCAATCGACGCGAAGCCGCGTCGGCGTTCCCGAGAAGATCGCCGCCAGCCCCTGCTTCACCTGTTCGAGCCCGTCGGTCGCGCGCACCACGATCGTGACCAGCCCTAACCCTTCCGCCCACGCCGCATCCGGCGCCAGCTCGATATTCAGCATCTCGCCGCGCCACGATACGGATTCGACACCGCCATAACCGGCCACACCGTTCTCGCAAACTTCCATGTAATACGTGTCGTGGCCGAGTGCTTGATCCTGTTCATCGTCCTCTACGCCTCGCTGCAGGATCACGTAACTGATTGGCGGATCGCGATCCGCGAAGCCGACGACGTGAATGCCGTCATCGACGGTGTACGTTGCGACGTCGGCGAAGAACCTGAAATCCATGGCGATCTGCTCCTGGCCCGAAGGCTTCGACACACCCGAATGGGCGGCTTTCGTCAGACTATTCCGCTTGCGCGGTCACGTCATCCGGTTCCGATGAAATCGAGTGCAATCAGGGCCAATTCGACTTCCGGCGCGGCGCGGTTGCGAGTAGTGTCTACGTGCCCGTATTGCGGACCGCCGCGCCCGACCGGCGCCCGGCGCTCCCCCACACCACGCTGACCACTGGAGATCTGCGATGAAACGTTCGAAGTTCCTGCTGTCGGGCCTGCTGCTCGCGTCGGCCCTTGGTTTCACGGCAGTCGCCGCGCACGCGGACGACCTGCTCGATTCGGTCAAGAAAGCCGGCGTGCTGCGCGTCGGCCTCGAAGGCACGTATCCGCCGTTCAACTCGCGCGGCACATCGGGCCAGCTCGAGGGCTTCGACGTCGACGTCGCGAACGCCGTCGCCGGCAAGCTCGGCGTGAAGACGCAGTTCATTCCGACCGAATGGAGCGGCATCATCGCGGGCCTGCAGGCCGGCAAGTTCGACGTGATCGTCAACCAGGTCACGATCACGCCGCAACGCAAGGAAGCGCTCGACTTCAGCGAGCCGTACACGTACTCGGCCGCGCAGCTGATCCAGCGCAAGGACGACACGCGCAACTTCAAGTCGCTCGACGAATTCAAGGGCAAGAAGCTCGGCGTGACGCTCGGCACCAACTACGACCAGATGGCGCGCACCGTGCCGGGTATCGAGGTGCAGACGTATCCGGGCGCGCCGGAGAAACTGCGCGATCTCGCCGCGGGCCGGATCGAGGCGACGCTCGACGATCGCCTGATGCTGCCGTACATGATCAAGACGTCGAACCTGCCGCTGCGCGCGGGCGCAGTGCTGAACGGCGGCAAGCAGGAAATGGCGATCCCGTTCCGCAAGGGCAACCCGAAGTTCGAGAAGGCGGTCAACGACGCCCTCGATTCGCTGCGCAAGGACGGCACGCTGAAGAAGATCTCGACGCACTGGTTCGGCAGCGACGTGACCGTGCCGGTCGCGCAGTAAGCGGCCCGGCACTTCGACGCGTCACGCCCTTCGTTTCGATGAGGGCGTGACGCGCCCCTTCAGGCCGCTTCGTCGAAGCGCGCCAGCAGCATCTGGCCGATCGGTGTCAGCGCCGGGCGCGCGGCCACGGCGTTCAGGCGCACCTGCGTATCGTCGACCAGCCGCTTCTCGACCAGCACGGCAAAGGCCGGATTCGACGGATCGACGCTGTCCGGCGCACGCGCAATGCGCAACAGCAGCGAGAATTCATGCGGGCTCAGCATGGTCCCTGTCTCCTGATCGTCCGCGGTCCGGTTCGAACCGTCGTCGATCGTATTTTCGAATGAAATGGCGCGATGCATGACCGCCGCGCCGCCGGGAGCGAGATCCCGGCCGGCCCGCCTGCGACGGGGGCACGTCGTCGCGAGCGGGTTGCGCACGTCCCGAATCCGGCGGTGCCGCCGCGACGGGAACGTGCAACGTTATGGGCGCACCGTGACGTGACCGTGACAGGAAAACGGGGCGCAAATCGGTGCGCGTCACACGCCGTTTCGGCTCAATGCCCCGACGATTGACGAAGACGGGTCGGATCGCCCGTCTGGCCGTCGGTTACCTGCTCGCCGGCTGTTTCGTGCCCGTCATCGCGGATCGGCCGAATAAGGGAAACCCCCACGCCCCGATCCGCTCGCGTGGCGCATGCAGCGCACGACCACGTTCACCGCGCGCCCAAGCGTCATCCCGACGAGCACGCCCCATACCGCGAACGACAGCACCGCGAAGCCGCTCGTCGCCGCCCACGGCGCGTGCACGGCGACCGCGTAATGGATGCCGGTTTCGGCGACGAACGTCAGCATCAGCGTGACGAGCAGGCTCGCGTCGCCGGGCAGGCGCACGCGCAAGCCGGACGAGGCCTGACGGTACGCGAGCCGCCACCGGCTCGCGTGCAGCCAGCCCAGCGCCGCGCCGGCGAGGACCGCCGCCAGCGCGATCGCATTCGCGTCGATGCCCGCGTGCGGAAAGCGTCCGTTCAGGCTGACGATGCCGAGCATCCCGAACGCGACGGGCGAGATCAGCGGTCGCGCAGCCGGCACCTCGCGCGGGAAGCAGCGCTTGATGCCGATATAGAGCAGCACGCAAAACATGACGTACACGTAGGACTTCAGGTGAAGGAGCGGGAACATGGTCGGAGTCGCCTGATCGGAGTGGACACGGCAACACCGTACTGCGCGATCCCGGCAGGCGGCGGGGCTTGCGACGGGAGGCGGAAATTCGCGGACGAGTTGCGCGTCGCGGCGATGATCGTGTCGCGAATCGGGACGACTGACGCGCCATCGAACCCGGCGGCCGGCGACTTCCGAACCGAAAGGGCCGCCTTCACCGCGCCAGCCGGCGCTTCGTGCTCGACGCGCAACCGGCAACGCCCCGTGTCCTTCCGTTGTCCCGTCCACTACACTCGTAACTGTAACCGGCCAACCGTCGGCAGCCGATGCGCTTCGTCGAAGCCGCGCGCCGTTCGTCGCAACGCGCACGCAATCGGCCCGACCGGCGATAAGGTCAGGCCATCGGCGCATTGCGCCCCTCTCTCACCCGACACCATGCGAGCCACGTCCGACCCTTCGCCGCTTCCGCAGCCGCCCGCCGGCGCCCCGCCGCGGCTGCTGCGCGATCCGGCCGCGCTGCTCGCGTTCGCGTGCTTCAACTCGGTTGTCGGGCTGGGTTTCTGGGCCATCCATTTCAACGAACCGCTGTTGCCCTACCTCGTCGTCGCCAACGTGATCGGTTTCTGCGCGCTGCTGTTCAGCTATGCCGCTGACCGCCTGCTGCCGCGCAAGCCGGGACTCGTGCTGAAGACCATCGTGATCGCACCGGCCAGCGTGCTCATCGGCTTCGAGATCTCGGCGGCGCTCACGAGCGGGAACGTGCCGCACATATTCGGGCGCGCCCGCATCGGAACGTGGGACAACTACGGGCCGTCGTTTCTCATCTCGGCGATCCTGTTCGTGTGCGTGTCGCTGTTCCTGCAGTCCATGCGCATGCGTGCGACGCTCGAGACCGAGCGCCGCGAAGCCGCCGAAGCGCGCCAGGCCGAAACGGCTGCGCGCCTGGCGCTGCTGCAGGCACAAATCGAGCCGCACTTCCTGTTCAATACGCTCGCGAACGTGCAGAGCCTGATCGAGCGAGATCCGGCGCGCGCATCGACGATGCTCGACAGCCTGAACCGTTACCTGCGTGCGAGCCTGCGACGCACGCGCGATGCGACGTCGACGCTCGGCGACGAGCTCGAACTCGTCGACGCGTTACTGAAGATCGCATCGATCCGGCTCGGCGAACGGCTTTCGTATGCGATCGACGTGCCGGAGGATCTGCATGCGCTGCCGTTCTCGCCGCTGCTGCTGCAACCACTCGTCGAAAATGCGCTGCTGCACGGCATCGAGCCGTCGATCGACGGCGGCGTGATCGTGATTCGCGGCAGGATGCGCGGCGACAGCCTCGAACTGAACGTGATCGATACGGGCGTCGGCCTCGGCAAAGGCGACACGCGCCTGCATGGCGGCGTCGGGCTCGCCAACGTCGCGGCGCGCATCCGGACGCTGCACGGCGAGCGCGGCCGCGTCCGCGTCGAGACGAACGCCGCCGCCGCGCATGGCGTCACCGCCACCCTGCTGATTCCGATCGACTGACATGCCGACCGCCCTCATCGCCGACGACGAACCGAACCTGTCCGCCTCGCTCGCGCAGCGGCTGGGCCAGCTCTGGCCCGAACTGGACATCGTCGCGATGCCGCGCAACGGCATCGAAACGCTGGCCGCGCTGAATGCATCGCCGCGACCGGACATCGCGTTTCTCGACATCCGGATGCCCGGCATCGACGGATTGAAGCTCGCTGCGCTGGCGCCTGACGTGCATGTCGTGTTCGTCACTGCCTACGACGAATATGCGGTCGACGCGTTCGATCGTGCGGCGGTCGACTACCTGCTGAAGCCGGTGACGGACGAGCGGCTGCTGCGCTGTATCGCGAAGCTGCAGCGCGGCGGGCCGGCGCTCGCGCAGGCCGATGCGCTCGCGGAGGCGGCGCAAGCGAGAGAGGCGGCACCGATCCGCTGGCTGACGGTAGGTGTGAAAGACGCGACGCGGCTCGTGTCGGTCGACGACGTGCTGTACTTCCAGGCGTCGGAAAAATACACGGAAGTCGTCACGGCCGGCGAACGGCTCGTGATTCGCACGCCGCTGAAGGAACTGATGCAGCGGCTCGATCCGGAGCGGTTCGCACAGGTGCATCGCGGCGTGATCGTTGCGTACGCAGCGATCGATCGTGTCGAGCGTGACTTGCTGGGAAGGCTGCGGATTCGCGTGCATGGGCAACGGGAGATGCTGCCGGTCAGTCGTGCGTATGCGGGGTTGTTCAGGCAGATGTGATGCAGATCGGGCGGGGATGCCTGTACAGCATGCCCGCTGGAAACTGGCCTGAAAACGACAAAGGGCTACGAGACAAGATCTCGTAGCCCTTCGTTCAATATGGTGCGGCTGCAGGACTCGAATAGTTTTCTGATCCTAGCGTTCATGCGGGTTCAGTGGAAACCGCCGCAAATATGTACCAACAAAAGTACCAACAGAAATCGTCGCTAATTTGGTTCCATGGCGCGTGCGTAGGCGACTCGTCTTGACGAGCGGGTATTAGGCCTCGCCGAAGCCAGACAGCACCGATCATGCCATCCTCGTCGATGTGCTGGCCCGAGGCCAGCCGACAGTTTGTGCATCAAAGCACCGTGCTTGAGGCGCACTGCAGTGCGGCCAGTAAGATGCGTTAACAGTCCGGCTCTTCATCGATATTTTTCCTCGATTCGCGCTGCCCCTCTGCAAGAGGTGAAAGCGCGCCCCTAACACCTTCGAAAATTTATCAGCATATCGACTTTACATATCGCATTCCACCAACGCTCCCTCTCACTCCAACATTACAAATTCCTCAAGACTAGATTTGCGCGCCGGACATTCTTTTGTGGGTAATAGCTAGGAGCCGTATTACCGCCAACGGGTGATATAACTCCAAACCAGTCCGCCAAGTCTTCAAATAGTGCTCGAATAAATAGCGCATCCGTTGCAATTTTCGGCACGTTTTTCCAGTCCAGCGTCCGGAGCGCAGATGCCCCTTGTAGAGTCTCGTCGTACGCAGCAGAATTGCCACGCATGAGTAGGTGACTGATGTAATGCTTAGGATGAGTCTCATGCCTCCACCAGCCCACCCCATTCTTCTCCTGAATTTGGTTTTGGGTATAGCATTCCGGCAGCCAACAGCCGTCGACACTTTCAAAATTTTCGACATCTGTCTCATGTCGAAGCAGCGGCGCATCCATGACTCCCATACTTCGGAGCGCTTGCATTTCACCAAAGAAATACGCCTCGACCATTGGCCTGAGTACATGAAATGAGCAGCGATCGCGAATTTCGCCTTTATATCGATCAAGCGTGTTCCCGCTAAAACCTTTTTTTTCTAGCTCGATATCTACGGCCGCTCGAAAGTGTTCCGCAATCACTTCCTCTTGACCAACGTTCCCAAGTTCGACATCGTCAATGACTATTACGAGGTCTGCCGGCTTCCCCTGCTTGCCATTTAACGCTTCGGCAAGCATAGCCCTAGCAAGATTCAGCATAGGCTGTGACGGTTCCGCTCCACTGCGTAGCCGATGACTTGTGGAGCAATTCATCTTGCGGGTCTTGTCCCAAATGACCTCTTCGCCTCCCCGGTGAGTCGGGAACTGCGATTTCAGAGACTCTGCAAGCGACTTCAACTCCAAATCCCCAGTCACAACAAGTTTGATCGTTGCCATAATTATTTGTCGTCGTTGCTGCCAATTTCCCCTTGCTCGTACAAATCCCCAAGCTTGAACCCACTCAACCAATCCTTGTCACATAGCTTATCCAATGCCACCGGCAAGCTTTCATGCTCTTCAGCCTTGCTCATGACAAAAACATAGCTTGGCGAGTCGGTAAAGTGATCTAGTAATACTGTCGAATGAGTGGCAAGCAACGCCGTGATGTGGTGCTGCGTCGCCCACTGTTCGGCCTTACGTAAAAATACACGTAACGCGTATGGATGCAAGCCATTTTCAGGTTCGTCTATCGCAACAACTCCGCCATCTTCCGTATTAGCCACTTCGCACAACAGGACCAGCAGTTGAAGCACACCGTTCGCCGCATCCATTAACCAGTAGGCGTCTTCTGTGTGAGGCTTAAATATCCGAGCGGTTAGCGTACTGCCCGCCTGATGAAATTCAAGCTCATCAAAATCTCCGGGAAATGCTGCGCGGAGACCACCAATCACAAAGTCATACCTGTCCTTCATCGACCGGTTCTGGTGCCAGCGTCTCAGTACACTGATCGCATTCCCGCCGCGTAGCTCCAAACCTTGATCGTCTTCCGCCGACGACCCGCGACGCAGGCTTACAAGATCGGGCTCTTGGAAGACATTGATCCGTTGAAGAAAAGCAGCGGTTTCGCGAATTGCCGACTCAACTGCGCCGCGATCAACAAGCGTCCGCAACCCGACCGCCCCACCCTCTGAAATTATTGGCTGATCCTTATATATCAGCTTACCCAGTGCATCACGGCTGAAAATCACTTGCCCATCTTCGACCAGTACTTCCTCGGCAAGAGGGTCGACGGAACCTTCACTGAAATTTAGCGCTACCTTCCAACGAACATTTCCGAGTTCCACCCCTATCTCAATCGGCTCAGTCTCTTTCCGCCCCCAAGATCCCAAGTTGTGAGACCCACCAAGAATTATTCGAACGGCGTCCGGGAGGCTACGTTCGTACGCCAGTCTTAGCAGACGTAGCGCTTGCATAGTCGTGCTTTTTCCCGCTCCGTTTGCACCGATCAAAAGACTAACCGGACCTGGTGTCCAGTCAACTTTCCGCAAAGCCCGCAGCTGACGAACGTAAAGGCTGAATTGAGGTGGGCGCGCAGGTTTTACTACGTCGCCCCAGAATGGTATTGACTTACTTACAACTCGCAAATCAGCATGTGCCATGAATGCCTGGGCACTCGCCCATTGCCGGACGTATTCAAGGACCTTCGCTTTGAATCCGCCGCCAACGCCCCATTCGCTGTTACAGCGCCTCCATAGCAAATCGTCATGTAAGAGGGCTTTCTTAACCTCAGACTCAACCGCTGCAGCGAAATCAGTTACCGTATCCACAAGGCCTTGCGCGAACTGCCGCTTTCTCAAGCTGATGAAATCGGAAATCTCGCTGTAATAGTCTTCACGATTCGAACTTTCAAGGTAGTCCATCACCGCGCCAACGGGCGGCTGTAGCCAAGCACTCATCGAACGCGATGCTTCTGCCTTGATTGCTTCATACAAGTTCAACCCACGATAAATTCCCCTGCGCCGACAACTTGCATAGATTACGGAGGCGTAACGAGTCCCTTGCACGGCAGCATATAGTCCTGCGATCGGATCGACTAATGGTTGCCCTTCAGGGAGTCGACTGTCGAGGCTTTCTCGAATCTTTCGATCGACTTCTTGCTGCAGCCTTGTCCGGTTCTCTTGGCCACGCTTGCTCAGAAAGTCATTGGCATTCTGCAAATCCTGTGCAAGCTCTGACGCCACCGACTTCCGCATTATTTCAAATCGGAGTTTTAGCGCTTCAAGTAGACGTTCTCGCTGATCCGCCAGCACATCAAGTGCAATGATTTGCTCATGACCGAAATCCCCTAGTCCGACATCAGACAGTTCGCCTAAGCATTCGGAGATTTTAATCTCTTGCCCTATCTGACGATCGCCACCGGCTCCATTGACTTGATCGGCATCACCTTGATCAAGCAAGACAACGACAGTGCGTTTCAGTGCATGTTGCCAACGAGCATCCGCTTTCACAGAAAGCAAAAATGTACGGATAGCTTCACCGGGTGCAGATTTAAAGGGCGCACACAAGACCAAAACCGCTCGCTCGTTCGCGACAAATTCCTGCAGATCAGGTCGTCCAAATAGACCGACGCCCGCATCCAGCCCGCGCGTATCGAACAACTCAAACGTAAGTGTCTCGGCAGGAGATAGAGCAGAACTAAGTCCCGCCAAAATATCAGGCAGCACAAATGTCATCGACCGAGGTAACGCAGCGGACCGCTCTGTTCCTGAATTGATGGCCTCAGCGGTTTCTTTCAGGCTCTGCAACGAAGATTCAGACGTATCCGGCCATGACCATCTACGTTTCGAGCGCTGCGCCAAATTCATGCGTCCACGCAAGTGCTCTGCTAACGCCTCCGCATTGGCGAACTGAGGGACAACCTCGTCCAGCGGTTGGATGGTCCTACGCCGCAACAAACTTCCATCACGATAGCTTTCGACGCGTTCCGAATAACCTGCCATGGCGCGGAGAGCGCGCGAAACTTCTTGCGGGGTAGGGGGAGCCTCTTCCGGCATACGATTATGGCCCTGACGACGCCGCCATTCGTCTTCCGCCCAAAGCGAAACCAACTGATCAAATTCTTCGGAATCAATCGGTTCTATCTCCAGACTGATTCCGGCCTCATTTTCAGCCGGCGTGCCTGCACTAACATGCACTTCACAAATTGTAGTCCGGCCGGCTCCGATCGCGAGCAGCGACTGGCTCTTGAGGCTACTTCTATCGTGCGGTAGCGTGTCCGACCGTAGCAACCGAGCGGCCACGGCAACAAGCGATGACTTCCCAACCCCCACTTCACCGACAAAAATGATCGGATGATCCCGGCTCTCTAAAAATTGCTGACTCTGCGAAATCGCTTGATGCCATTGTTGCGCACTATCATGATCCGCCCTTGCATCAGTACGTTGCCGCAATTCTTCGAGTTTTTGCAGAGTCGACTTAATCGTTGCCTGCTCTATTTTTTCAGAATTTTGTTGCATACCCCCCCCAACTAAATAGCAGTCCAGTTAACGCGCAGGGCGGTTGGCCAACGCATTTATCGCACGAGAATATTCCAAAAATTCTCTCATATATTCGCTTCACAACAATCGGATTCGCTTACAACCCGAGATGGTCGATATTTAATGCAAGAAGGCTGACGCACCATTGCCATACAGGTACCCCACCTATACCCGACCACCAGGCGTCGTCGACCCGTCCGCCCGTCGCCGACGACGATACCGACGTGCCGGTGAGTATTTGGACATCGCACTATGCCAGTGTGCCGTGGTCGCCGGAACACAACGTCACAGCGTCTCGGCTCTTCGATCCTTGGCACCCGGTCACCAGCTCACGGAACACTACATCTCTACGAAGACGATCTGTGATAGTCAGAACGAAAATGGCCAGTGCCGCCGCACTGGCCACCATATAACCCATCACTATGCACCCTGACCGCCGATAGCCAAGACTGGGGCAAGCATGTGACGACCGGCCTATTGAGAATGCCTTGCGCTCTTTGCCGCGCCGCTCCGCGCGCGACGCTCAACGGACATCGAGACGACGTTATCGGTCGGCGCTGCATACGCCCCCGTATCAAAACGCGCCGACAGAAGTTCGTCCAGCAACGACGTTTGCACCTTCATCTCCTGAGCCAATGCCGTCCGCGAAATACCAAACGCATCGCGCAGGACTTGAATGCCATCCGTGATCAAGTCGGCCGACTCAAGGGGCATGTCTTTATCCTCGAACTCCGATCGCGCTTCCCCTCGCCGTGTCATGCCGATCACGCCACTTCGATATTGCTCATCTGTAAACACACCGAGCTGCCGTCCACGATAGAGAATCGCAGCCTTCGAGACTCCCCAACGGACCTTAATATCAGCAAGCACCGTCCAATTCAAACGCGAACCGCGCATTGCTGTTCGACATTCAGCCGCAAAATACCGACGAGGCATCAAAAATGCACTGGCAAACCGATTCGCCTGGGATTCAGTTACCTTATCACCAGTCTGGATACCGATATGCAAGCAGAAGTGACCGATCTCGTGCGCGATCCCAAAACGGGCGCGGCATGACGAGCGACCGTCAGAGTTCATCGCAATAACCGGACGCCGCGTCGCAAATGAGATCGCGTCAATCTCGGGAGCCAGCCCATTGATCGGCATCACAACAGCGCCGGCATTCTCCGCAATGCGCGTCATGTTCTGGATGGGGCCAAGGCCCAATCCCCAATGCTCACGCGCGCGTTCTGCTACCTGCTCAATCGCCTCCGCGGATGAGGCATCGCCTTCCTCAAAGTCATATCGAGGCAACTCCAAGTGCTCATCCATCACGTTGATCATCCGCTTCAGGAATTCCCCTCTTGCGCGGGCGATCTGGTGGAGTGCCACCTTGGTCGTCAGTTGTTTTCGGAAGTGGCATTGCTCATCGGCGATCGGCATCGGGTCCGGCTCAACGAAGAATTCAGGCAAGACTGCAAGTCGGTCGCTGAGCTTCGACACAAGCGCCGCCGTCGGTTCATCACCTCCCGATTCCAGACGACTCAGAAACTGCTTGGAGCAACCAATGTGCTCGCCCAGCTCTTGTTGCGACAAACCATGGAAAAGCCGTGCGACCCGCAGGTTCGATCCAATAAAAGTCATGGTGCGTCAGAAGTTCCAGTCTTGGCGGAGTCGATCCGCTTGGGACCGACCGGTGCCTTACCAATGTCTTTCGCCGGCGGGGTGTTAGCAGAAACCGCGTGAAGTGCCTTAGTACCGTCCGACGTCCAGCGACACTTCGCAACTCCAATCATGTCCTCACCAACGAACACGACTCGCGGATCGTCTGCTTCTGCATAACCGCCGTCAAGAATAAAGCAGAACTTGCAAGGCACGCCGCTTTCCACCTCATCGAAAAAAGACTGCTGGATCGGCGTCGCATCAAGAACTGCCGGCTTGGTCGGATTCACCGGATCGTCAGTCGCAAACCGGCACGGAATACCCTCGATCGTGAAAACGAGGTCATTGCCGGCATGCAACAGTTGAAGCCAGTCATATTGCCCCAACAAGGCAACCGACTTGAGCCTGTTCTTCTGACGGGCGAAGCGCGTGGTGCCCCGAGAGTAGCCGTCGTCATACTCGCTCTGGAGATCTGTCAGCGTCGTGAAATGCTCGTCGATCAAGATGTTCGCGATGATTTCGAGACGGTCGCCGCGAAGCGCGGCGTGAAAAACTTCCGGAAGCGGCAGATTCATCAGTGCGGGACCTTATAAATGTGCAAAATCTGGAAAACGTCAACCAGATTTTTGTGCAAATTCTGAAATTCGTCAACCAAAATTTGCACCGTCGGTGCAGCGCCGCCCCTGCCCGGCCGCCAAGTGCATAATGAGCAAATGCTGGCCAGGAATGCGGTGCTTCATACGGGCAACGAGGATGTCCCTGCTCTGCTATCTCGATGGCCCGCGACTCACGGTGCGCCGGGCTTTCCACTCCCGCAGCGCTTCGCGCACGACCTCACTGGTCGAAGCATATTCGCCGTCTTCGACGGCCTGCCTGATGGCGGCCGTCATCTCGGGCCGCATGGCAACCGTCAGGCGTTCCAAGGTCACAGACGTGGGAAGCTCAGTTCCCGTTCAGATCGTAGGATCATACCGCCGTCAGGACGCAGTCCAATACGCCTGGCTTGTGCGTCCTTGCACGCTTGCCGCACGGCGAGCAAGACGGTCTACGCAACGACGTCATCTTTTCCGCTGCAATAGCTCATCTTTTTGCGCCGTTAGTTGCCGCTTCTTGCGCCGACCAAACATCCATTTGATCGGGTAGTTTCTCGCTGCAACACCTTGCACACCAGGATTGATCAGCCATGCGCAATCCCTTTGCATCCGCATTTCACTGTTTTGCACATGCTGCGCACCGCCATTACACGCACGTTTCACCGCGTTGCACTTGCTGTGCACCGCCATTGCACGCACGTCAACTTTTTCTGCGCACGGCTTACACATCGGTTGAACGGGATTAACTCTCGGCCGCAAAAACGACATGAAAAACAAGGGCACGCAGGATAGGCTTGCGCCGGTTTTGGGCACCCATGCAGGCAACGGCCGCATGCGACAGCGTCTAACCAACATCTTGCCGCGTCTTAAGCTCGTCCAAATAATCGGCCCAGCGCTGCATCATCACCCGCCGCTCCTTGAGAAATTTCGTGCGGTTGTACGCGCTCCCGAGCGCATCGGGAACCGCATGGGCAAGTTGATGCTCGATCACCTCGGGCTTCTGCTCAAGCTCCTCGTGCAGAATCGTGCGAGCCATCGCCCGAAAGCCGTGCCCCGTAATTTCCGTCCGCGTGTCATAACCCAACCGCCGGAGAGCGGCATTGATCGCAGCATCACTCATCGGTCGTTGTGCGGAACGCGCTCCCGGAAATACATAACGGCCTGTACCGGTCAGCGCATGAAGGTCTCCCAAGATCCGGACAGCCTGGGTCGCCAGCGGTACCAGATGCTCCGTCCGCGTCTTCGTGACCAGATAACGCCACTCCGCCTTCTCGAGGTCAAATTGCGCCCACTCCGCCTGACGGAGCTCGCCGGGCCGCACGAACAGCATGGGTGACAACCTCAACGCACTGAACACGGGGAACGTCCCCGAAAAACCGTCAAACGCCCTCAGCATCTCACCAACCTTCGCTGGATCGGTAATCGACGCAAAGTGAGTAGTTTGTGCGGGAGGAATTGCCTTTATAAGGCTCGCAGCGGGGTTGATCGTGCAAAGCCCCTCCTTGATCCCGAACATGAACGCTCGGCTGATCTCGCTTCGAATACGGTGCGCCGTGAAGCGAGCGCCACGGCTATCGATTCGCTTCAGCACCACAAGAAGCTCTGGAGGATCAATCTCGGTGATCGGGCGCTTCCCTAGCCAGGGAAATATATCGGCTTGCAACCGGGCCAGCGTCCGATCATGTTGCCGGGGCTCGACATAGGGCCGACGCTCTTCCAGCCAAGCAAGCGCGATCGCCTCGAAAGTATTGTTGGCAGTCACACGCGCCGCCCGCTTATCTGCTTTCTTCGTCTCACCCGGATCCGCCCCTAACGCCAGTTGCTCTCGCGCCTCGGCACGGCGTTGACGCGCAAGGGCCAGACCAACCTCCGGATACACGCCCAACGCCAGTGTCTTCTGCTTGCCGAGATAGCGGTATGCGAGCCGCCAATACTTGCCGCCATTGGGCTGAACCAACAAAAACATGCCATCGCCGTCGGTCAGCTTGTACGGTTGTTCCTTCGGCTTGGCGTTGCGTACGGCGAGGTCTGTAAGGTTCATATCGTCGATACCAACAGAGCATCAGCAGGTACCAACGAATATACCAACAAGTCCGCCGGCTTCGATTGGATTCCCGAGGACAAAAACCAAGCCAAGAAAACAAAAAACCCCGCAGAATCAATGACTCTGGCGGGGTTTTCGGACGACTTCGGAAGTCGTCGGAATAGCATATGGTGCCGGCTGCAGGACTCGAACCCGCCACCTGATGATTACAAATCAACTGCTCTACCAGATGAGCTAAGCCGGCGTAGCGCGAGATTCTACCTCATTTCACGATCTTGAGGCGAGGTCTGCTGCCACCTTTTGAACCGTCGCCATCGCCGTCGGTTTTCGGCGGTTCGTCGGCGCCTTCGGAAGGCTCCTCGTTCGCGCCGCTGTCGGCCACCGGCGTCAATGCAGCAGGCGACTCCTCGCGCGGCGCATCATCCGCCGGCGCCGCATCTTCGTCGAACGCGCCCGAATCCGCGCCTTCGCCCGCGACCGCATCGACCTGGAACGCCATGCCCTGCCCGTTCTCGCGCGCATAGATCGCGAGCACATTGGCCACCGGAATCTCGATCTTGTGCGCCTTCCCGGAGAACCGGGCCGTGAACTCGATCCACTCGTTGCCCATCTGCAACTGGCTCGTCGCCTCGAAGCTGATGTTGAGCACGATCTCGCCGTCACGCACGAACTGACGCGGCACGCGCGTCGAGTTGTCGACCCTCACCGCGATATGCGGCGTGTAACCGTTATCCGTGCACCACTCGTACAGCGCGCGCAGCAGATAAGGCTTCGTTGAAATCTCTTGCATCACAATCCTCGAACCCGGAGCGGGGGCGCGGCACGCCGCGCCGCCCTCTCCGTCATGCACTCATTGCACCATCAACGACGCATGACCTTTTCGGACGGCGTCAGTGCTTCGATGTATGCCGGACGGCTGAAGATCCGCTCAGCGTACTTCATCAGCGGCGCGGCGTTCTTCGACAGTTCGATGCCGTAGTGATCCAGACGCCACAGCAACGGCGCGATCGCGACGTCGAGCATCGAGAATTCCTCGCCGAGCATGTACTTGTTCTTCACGAAGATCGGCGCGAGCTGCGTCAGGCGATCGCGGATCGCGAGGCGTGCCTTCTCGTGGTTCTTCTCCGCTGCCTTGCCCTTCTCGTTTTCGAGCGTGCTGACGTGGACGAACAGTTCCTTCTCGAAGTTGAGCAGGAACAGGCGTGCACGTGCGCGCTGCACGGGGTCGGCCGGCATCAGTTGCGGATGCGGGAAGCGCTCGTCGATGTACTCGTTGATGATGTTCGATTCGTACAGGATCAGGTCGCGCTCGACCAGGATCGGCACCTGACCGTACGGGTTCATCACCGAAATGTCTTCCGGCTTGTTGAACAGGTCGACGTCACGGATTTCGAAGTCCATGCCCTTCTCGAACAGCACCAGCCGGCAACGCTGGGAGAACGGGCAAGTTGTGCCGGAATACAGAACCATCATGTTTGCGTTTCCTCAAAAAAGCCGAGGGCCGGCACGCGGCGAACCCCTTCCGGAGTTCCACCTTGCGCCGGCCCCACGCCGGTCAGGCGTGATTACTTGATATCTTTCCAGTACGCGGCATTGAGCCGCCAGGCCAGGAAAGTCAGGACACCGAGAAAGATCAGCACCCATACGCCGAGGCGTTTGCGGGTCTGCTGAGCCGGCTCGGACATCCAGGTCATGTACGCCACCAGGTCGGCAACCGCAGAATCATAATCCACCGCGGACAGTGTCCCCGGTGTGACCTGCTGGAAGCCGACGAGCGTATGGACCTTCTCGCCCGTCTCCTCGTCCGTCTTGTCTTCGAATTTGGCGGTGCGCTGCCCCTGCAACTGCCACAGTACATGGGGCATGCCGACGTTCTCGAACACCGCGTTGTTCCAGCCGCTCGGCCGCGTATCGTCGCGGTAGAAGCTCCGCAGATACGTATACAGCCAGTCGCGGCCGCGCGCGCGCTCCTCGACCGACAGGTCGGGCGGCGAGGTGCCGAGCCAGTTCTTCGCGTCTTCGGGCCGCATCGCGACGGACATCGTGTTGCCGACCTTGTCGGTCGTGAACAGGAGATTCTTTTCGATCTCCTTCTGGGATATGCCCAGATCCGTCAGACGGTTGTAGCGCATCAGGTTCGCGCTGTGGCAGTTCAGGCAATAGTTTACAAACAATTGCGCGCCGTGCTGAAGCGAAACGAGATTTTCCGTGTTATCGGGCGCCCGGTCGAGCGGAAAATTACCTTCCGCCCGAACCGCCGGCGCCACCAGCAGCGCACAGGCGGTCGCCCCGATCAGCGCGAGTGTCGAAAGCAGTTTCTTCATGTCGTTCTCTCCTCGCTCACGTTAATGGGGCTTGAAGCGCACCCGCTCCGGCGGCTGCTTGAACGTGCCAAGCGGCGTCCAGACGGGCATGCCGAGGAAGAACGCGAAGTAGATCAGCGCGCAGGCCTGCGCGATCAGCGTCGAGGCCGGCGATGGCGGCCGCGTGCCGAGGAACCCGAGGGTCAGGAACGCCACGACGAAGATCCCGAGGAACACCTTGTGGAACAGCGGCCGGTAGCGGATCGACTTCACCGGGCTGCGGTCGAGCCACGGCAGGAAGAAGAGCGTGACCACCGCCGAACCCATCACGACGACGCCCCAGAACTTCGACTCCGTCAGGTACATGAACACGACGATCGCCGCGGCCAGCACTGGCAGGCCGACTTTCCACTTGCCGCGCGCGCGGATCAGCGCGAGCACGCCGAGCAGCGCGATCACGAGCATCAGCACGATCTTGAACGGGTCGGTGGTCGCACGCAGCATCGCGTAGAACGCGGTGAAGTACCAGACCGGCGCGATCTCGGGCGGCGTCTGCAGCGGGTTCGCCGGGACAAAGTTGTTCGCCTCGAGGAAGTAGCCACCCATCTCCGGCGAGAAGAAGATGATCAGCGCGAACACCATCAGGAACCCGCACACGCCGAGGAAATCGTGCACCGAGTAGTACGGGTGGAACGGGATGCCGTCGAGCGGAATGCCGTTCTCGTCCTTTTTCGCCTTGATCTCGATGCCGTCCGGGTTGTTCGAGCCCACTTCGTGCAGCGCGACGAGGTGCGCGATCACGAGGCCGACCAGAACGAGCGGAATCGCGATCACGTGGAACGCGAAGAAGCGGTTCAGCGTGACGTCCGACACGACGTAGTCGCCGCGAATCCACAGCGACAGGTCAGGGCCGACGAACGGGATCGCCGAGAACAGGTTCACGATCACCTGCGCGCCCCAGAACGACATCTGGCCCCACGGCAGCAGGTAGCCGAAGAACGCCTCGGCCATCAGGCACAGGAAGATCGCGCAACCGAAGATCCACACGAGTTCGCGCGGCTTGCGGTATGACCCGTAAAGCAGCCCGCGAAACATGTGCAGGTAGACGACCACGAAGAACATCGACGCGCCCGTGGAGTGCATGTAGCGGATCAGCC
The DNA here is from genome assembly GCF_017104825.1 of Burkholderia sp. Ac-20345. NCBI lineage: Bacteria > Pseudomonadati > Pseudomonadota > Betaproteobacteria > Burkholderiales > Burkholderiaceae > Burkholderia > Burkholderia sp. Ac-20345. Next base: position 42,974 of record NZ_JAAGPO010000043.1, read on the forward strand.
AGCCCCACGGCACCTCGCGCATGATGTACTCGACCGACGCGAACGCAAGCGTCGAATCGGGCTTGTAGTTCATCGTCAGGAAGATGCCCGTGACGATCTGGTTGACGAGCACCAGTAGCGCGAGGGAGCCGAAGAAGTACCAGAAGTTGAAGTTCTTCGGCGCGTAGTACTCGGAAACGTGCTTCTTCCAGGTGGACGTGAGCGGGAAGCGCTGATCGATCCAGCCGGTGAGACCTGTCGTGGAGACTTCCTTGTTGTCGGCCATCACGCTTCTCCTTTCTCGTCCTTGCCGATCACGAGGGTCGTTGCCGACGTGAACATGTAGGGCGGGATGTCGAGATTCTGAGGCGCCGGTTTGTTCTTGAACACACGGCCGGCGAGGTCGTAGGTCGAACCATGGCACGGGCAGAGGAAACCGCCCGGCCAGTCGTCCGGCAGGTTCGGCTGCGGACCCGGCGTGAAGCGTTGGCTTGGCGTGCAGCCGAGGTGCGTACACACGGCCATCACGACGAGAATGTTCTTGCGATCGGCCCGCGAGCGATATTCGTTCGCGCAATACGCGGGCAACGGCATCGTATAGGGCTTTTCGGAGGTCGGATCGGCCACTTCCTTGTCGGCCTTAACCACATCGGCCAGCATCGAGTCGGTGCGGTTCAGGATCCACACCGGCTTGCCGCGCCATGGCACGGTCACCATTTCACCGGGCTTCAGCCCGCTGATGTCGACTTCGACCGGTGCACCGGCCGCTTTCGCTTTCGCGGACGGCGCAAGCGACGCCGCGAAAGGTATGACGGTGGCTACGCCTCCCACGCCACCTGCTACGGATGTCGCAATCAGCCAGGTACGGCGGCCGCTGTCGACGCGTTTCTCTTCCTTGTCTCGCATCACACGCCCCACTTCTGAGTTGGATTTTCCGTCACGACTTTCCATTCCGCCGCTAGTTTGCTCGAATGGAGCCGCCATTTACAAGGCCCGGAGATGAAAATCCCTTCGAAGTGATTGATAGTTAAGGGTTTTCCCCCACTATCGGAGCGATTAAATCATTTCACTTTTAAGCATCCGCTACATTGCGAAATTTCGATGCACTGCCGCAAATCCGGCATTCAGACCGGGTTATGGATATCGATAAAAAGGTGTTCGATATCGAATTCTTCGGACAAGTGGGCGCCAAGTGCCTGGATTCCGTAGCGCTCGGTTGCATGGTGCCCTGCCGCAACGAACGCGACACCGCTCTCGGCGGCCGTGTGCGTCACGTATTCGGACACCTCGCCGGTCAGGAACACGTCCGCGCCGGCGTCGATCGCCGCGTCGAAATAGCTTTGCGCGGCGCCCGTGCACCACGCGATGCGGCGCAGCTGCATGTCCAGATCGCCGAGCACGAGCGGCGTGCGGCCGAGCGTGCGCTCGACCTTCGCGACGAAGTGCTCGAGCGTGACGGGCATCGGCAGCGTCGCCATCCAGCCGAGGTCGCCTTCGCCAAAACGCTGCTCGCCGATCAGCCCGAGCCGCTCGCCGAGCTGCGCGTTGTTGCCGAATTCGGGATGCGCGTCGAGCGGCAGGTGGAACGCGAACAGGTTCAAGTCGTTCGCGAGCAGCAGCTTCAGGCGCTGGTACTTGCGGCCCGTGATCTGCGGCGGCTCGTTGCGCCAGAAATAGCCGTGATGGACGAGCACGGCATCTGCCCCCCATTCGAGCGCGGCTTCGAGAAACGCGACCGATGCCGTCACGCCAGTGGCGATCTTCTCGATCTTGCGGCGCCCCTCGACCTGGAGGCCATTCGGGCAATAGTCCTTGAAGCGCGCGGTTTCAAGGGTATTGTTCAAGTACAATTCAAGTTCGATCCGATCCATATAAACCTCTAATCCATTCAGATGCTTAGACGCTTCTGGCTGTTCTTCGCGCAGGCGGTTACCGTGCTGCTCGCGCTGATGTTCATCGTCGTGACGCTCAAGCCGCAATGGCTGCAACGGCAAGGACAGCTCGGCAAGCAGCTCGCCACGCCGATCGTTGCGCTGCGGGAAGTCGCGCCGGGCATCGGCGGTGCGCCGGCGACCACGTCGTACGCCGAAGCCGCGCAGAAGGCGATGCCAGCCGTCGTCAACGTGTTCTCCAGCAAGGACGGCTCGCTGCCGCCCGACCCGCGCGCGAAAGATCCGCTGTTCCGCTACTTCTTCGGCGACCGCAACGCCCGCAAGCAGCAGGACGAACCGGCCGCCAACCTTGGCTCGGGCGTTATCGTGAGCCCTGAAGGTTACATTCTAACGAACCAGCACGTCGTCGATGGCGCCGACCAGATCGAAGTCGCGCTCGCCGACGGCCGCACGGCCACCGCGAAGGTAATCGGCAGCGATCCCGAAACCGATCTCGCCGTGCTGAAGATCAACATGACGAACCTGCCGACGATCACGCTCGGCCGCTCCGACCAGTCGCGGGTCGGCGACGTCGTGCTCGCGATCGGCAACCCGTTTGGCGTCGGCCAGACGGTCACGATGGGGATCATCAGCGCGCTCGGCCGCAACCACCTCGGCATCAATACGTTCGAGAACTTCATCCAGACCGACGCACCGATCAACCCCGGCAACTCGGGCGGCGCGCTGGTCGACGTGAACGGCAACCTGCTCGGCATCAACACCGCGATCTACTCGCGCTCGGGCGGCTCGCTCGGCATCGGCTTCGCGATTCCCGTGTCGACCGCGCGCACGGTGCTCGAAAGCATCATCACGACGGGCTCGGTCACGCGCGGCTGGATCGGCGTCGAGCCGCAGGACGTCACGCCGGAGATCGCCGAGTCGTTCGGGCTGACGCAGAAATCGGGCGCGATCGTCGCCGGCGTGCTGCAGGGCGGCCCGGCCGACAAGGCCGGCATCAAGCCGGGCGACATCCTGGTCTCGGTCAACGGCGACGAGATCACCGACACCACGAAGCTGTTGAACACCGTCGCGCAGATCAAGCCGGGCACGCCGACCAAGGTGCACGTCGTGCGCAAGGGCAAGGAGCTCGATGTGAGCGTCGTGATCGGCAAGCGCCCGCCGCCGCCTAAGCAGACGCTCGACGAGCAGGACAGCGATACCGAATGACGTCAGGCAGGCGGCGCACAGCCGCCTTCCAGATGGGCACCTTCGGAAATGAAAAAGGGCAGCCGCTTGGCTGCCCTTTTGCTTTGTATCGAAAGACCCTCGTTGCCGGGAAGATGCCCTCGCCACCCGCTTTCCGACCGACTACGCCATCGGGTTTTGCTCAAGCCTGACGCGGAAGCCCGGCCGCCGCGCACCGCCCGGCGCGCGGCCGTCAACTGGCGGCTTCGCCGTTCTCCGCTTCGCCTTCCTCGGCCGGCTTCTTCGGCACGAAGAACCGCGCGGCCACCAGCCCGATCTCGAACAGCACGACCAGCGGCAATGCGAGCATCAGTTGCGAGAACACGTCCGGCGGCGTGACGACCGCCGCGACGACGAACGCGCCGACGATCACGTAGGGCCGCATCTCCTTCAGCTTCTTCAGCGACAGCACGCCCATCCGGACGAGCAGCACGACGACGATCGGCACCTCGAACGTGACCCCGAACGCGATGAACATCCCGAGCACGAAGCTCAGGTAGTTGTCGATGTCGGTCGTCATTTCCGCGCCGAGCGGCGCGTTGTAGTGCGCCATCACGCGGAAGATCGTCGGGAACACGAGGAAGTACGCGAACGCCATCCCGCACAGGAACAGGAAGTAGCTGCTGCCGACGAGCGGCGCGACGAGCTTCTTCTCGTGCTGGTACAGCCCCGGCGCGACGAAGGCCCAGATCTGGTACAGCACGATCGGCAGCGCGATCAAGAGTGCGACGAGCATCGTGACCTTCATCGGCACGAAGAACGAGCCGGTGACGTCGGTAACGATCATCTTGCCGTCCTTCGGCAGGTTCTGCATCAGCGGCCGCGCGAGCAGCCGGAAGATGTCGGGCGCCCAGTAGACGAGCCCGAGGAACACGACGATCACCGCCGCCCCCGCGCGAATGATGCGATCGCGAAGCTCGACGAGATGGGAAATGAAGGTTTCTTCCGGGGCGTCGCCCGGGGTCTGCTGGGGGTCGCTCACGCCGGCCCTCGGTAGGATTGACGAGCGAGCATTCGCTCGGCTCAGAAGAAGCGCGTCGGCCGGCGCAGGCTGGCCGGCTGGTGGCGCGCGACACGCGCGGCGCCCGACTGCACGTGCGTACGGCGGGTGGTCGCGCGCTTGTACCAGACAGGCGCAGCCGCCTGCTTGACACGCCAGTTGCGGCGTTTCGGCGCGAGCGCGGCCGTACTGCCGCGCCACGACGGCGCGGCGGGTGTGTCGGAACCGTACGAACCGGCGTCATCCGCCGCTTCGTTGAGACCGCCGACCGCGGAATGCCACGTGTCGTTCAGTTCCTTTTCGTGCTCACGCAGGTTGTCGTGAATCGTCGTCTCGACATTGCGCGCGGCCGATTCGAAATCGGTTTTCATCGTCCGCAGCGCGTCGAGTTCGATTTCGCGCGAGACCTCGGCCTTCACGTCATTGATATACCGCTGCGCGCGGCCGAACAGTGCGCCTGCCGTACGCGCGACGCGCGGCAGGCGCTCGGGGCCGAGCACCACGAGCGCGACGACGCCGATCAGCGCCATCTTCGAAAGACCAAGATCCAGCATCGCGAATGCCTGTCAGCGTGCCGGCGTTACGTCTTGTTCGAGTCGGAACGCGTCGTTTCCTTCGCGTTGACGTCGACCGTGCCCGAGCGCGGCAGTTGCTGCGCGTCGGCCGGCGTTTCGCCGTCCTTCATGCCGTCCTTGAAACCCTTCACCGCGCTGCCGAGATCGCCGCCGATGTTGCGCAGCTTCTTCGTACCGAAAACCAGCGCGACGATCAGCAGCACGATCAGCCAGTGCCAAATGCTCAATCCACCCATGATGAAACCTCTCCTCAACCACGCCGCTACGCGGCGTAAATCGCCGGCAACGCGCCGGCTTCGACCATCGATACGGGGAAACGCCCCGCGCCGTCAACCCATCCGCTGCCAGGGGCGCGGGCCGGCCAGGATATGCGCGTGCAGGTGATAGACCTCCTGCCCGCCGCCCGGGCCCGTGTTGATCACCGTACGGAAACCGGTATCGCCGCCCGTATACGCGACGCCGAGCTGGCTGGCGAGACGCGACACGAGCAGCATCAGCCGGCCGAGCATCGGCGCATCGGCGTCGCTCGCCGCCGACAGCGTCGGCAGATGCTGGCGCGGAATCACGAGCACGTGCGTCTCGGCCGCCGGGCGGATGTCGCGGAACGCGACAAATTCGTCGTCCTCGTGCACCTTCGTGCTCGGGATCTCGCCTGCCGCGATCTTGCAGAACAGGCAATTCGGATCGTGACTCATGTTGCTCCTGCAGACGCCCGCCCGTGGCCGGTCAGAACCAGGCCTGCGGATCGAGCGGCTTGTTGTCGTTCAGGTACAGCCAACCCTTGATGATACGGTACAGCGTCCAGATCCATGTGACAAACATCACTGCGAATCCGATCACCACGAACATCAGCGCGAACCCGATCACGTACGCGATCAGCGCGCGCCAGAACGTGCGGATCTGCCACTCGAAGTGCGCCGCATACGGCGTGCCAGCCACATCGTCGCGCTTCACGTAGTTGATGATGATCGCGATGATGCCCGTGACGCCGCCCGTCAGCCAATGAAACGCATAGAGGCCGTAGAGCACGTGAGTCAGCGTGCGCAGCCCGTTCAGGCGCTCGGCGTCCGCGGCCCCCGGCACCGACGGCGGCGGAAACTGGCTTGGCGTATCGGTCATGATGCTACCCCCGTTAGATGACAATTCTTACAGCTTACCGCACTGTGGCCATCTCGCGACAAGGGCCTGTCACCCGCCGTTTTCCTCGCGCTCGCGACGCTTGCGCAGGGCCTTCTCCTCGATACCCGACAGTCCTTCGCGGCGCTCGAGCTCGCCGATCACGTCGGCCGGGCTCAGGTCGAAATGCGACAGCATCACGAGACAGTGGAACCACAGGTCGGCCACCTCGCCGACGAGCGCGGTCGGCGCGCCGCCCTGGCGCACGTCCTTCGCGGCCAGCACGACTTCCGTCGCCTCTTCGCCGATCTTCTTCAGCACCGCGTCGTCGCCCTTGTGGAACAGGCGCGATACGTACGATTGATCGGGGTCGCCGCCCTTGCGGCTATCGATCACGGCCGCGAGGCGCAGCAGCGTGTCTTCGGTCGATTGCGTCATTTGTAGATGTGTTCGGGATCTTTCAGCACCGGTTCGACCGCGACCCAGTCGCCGCTGTCGACGGTGCCTTCGAATTTCTGGAAGAAGCACGAATGCCGGCCGGTGTGGCACGCGATGCCCGACACCTGCTCGACCTTCAGCAGCACGACGTCCTCGTCGCAGTCGAGCCGCACCTCGTGCACGTGCTGCACGTGGCCGGACTCTTCGCCCTTGAACCACAGGCGCTTGCGCGAGCGCGAATAGTAGACCGCGCGCTGCGTCTCGATCGTCTTCGCCAGTGCCTCGCGGTTCATCCACGCGAACATCAGCACGTCGTTCGTCGACGCTTCCTGCGCGATCACCGGCACGAGGCCGTTGTCGTCCCAGCGGACTTTGTCGAGCCACGCGGGCAATGCATTTGTTTCCGTATTCATCACAGCCTCACCGGGATGCCCTGGTCGGCCATGAAGCGCTTCGCCTCGCCGACCGTGTGCTCGCCGTAGTGGAAGATACTCGCGGCCAGCACCGCGTCGGCGCGGCCGTCCTTGATGCCGTCGGCCAGGTGCTGCAGCGAGCCGACACCGCCCGATGCGATCACCGGCACCGGCACTGCGTCCGACACGCCGCGCGTGAGCGCGAGGTCGAAGCCCGACTTGGTGCCGTCGCGGTCCATGCTCGTGAGCAGGATCTCGCCCGCGCCGAGCTCGGCCATCTTGCGCGCCCATTCGATCGCGTCGAGGCCCGTGTTCTTGCGGCCACCGTGCGTGAAGACTTCCCAGCGCGGCGTCTCGCCGTCGGCCGACACGCGTTTCGCGTCGATCGCGACGACGATGCACTGCGAGCCGTACTTGTCGGCCGCGTCGCGCACGAGCTGCGGGTTCGCGACCGCCGACGAATTCATGCTGACCTTGTCCGCGCCCGCGTTCAGCAGGCGCCGCACGTCCTCGACGGCGCGCACGCCGCCGCCGACGGTCAGCGGAATGAAGACCTGCGACGCAACGGCTTCGATGATCGGCAGGATCAGGTCGCGCTGGTCGGACGTCGCGGTGATGTCGAGGAACGTCAGTTCGTCGGCGCCCTGGTCGTCGTAGCGGCGGGCGATCTCGACGGGGTCGCCGGCGTCGCGCAGCTCGACGAAGTTGACGCCCTTGACGACACGCCCGGCAGTCACGTCCAGGCAGGGGATGATGCGTTTAGCTAGAGCCATGATGTTGCGCCAAATGCCGCGATGGGACGGCCGGTTGCGGAAAGCCTCGCGCGAGGCTTCCGGTCGGGGCCGCCTGCGGGCAGCCCCGGCGAGCGGGACAACCGCGCTTACGCGTTGTCGAGTTCGCCGTTCAGTTCGTCCGCGCGCTTTTGCGCGGCCGCGAAATCGAGATCGCCGGAGTAGATCGCACGGCCGCAGATCACGCCTTCGACGCCCTGCTCTTCCACTTCGCACAGGTTCTCGATGTCCGTGAGGTTGGACAGGCCGCCGCTGGCGATCACCGGGATGCCGACCGCCTGCGCGAGCTTCACGGTCGCCTCGATGTTGATGCCCTGCAGCATCCCGTCGCGGCCGATGTCCGTGTAGACGATCGATTCGACCCCGTAGTCCTCGAACTTCTGCGCGAGATCGATCACTTCGTGGCCCGTCAGCTTGCTCCAGCCGTCGGTCGCGACCTTGCCGTCCTTCGCGTCCAGCCCGACGATGATGTTGCCGGCGAACGCGGTGCACGCGTCCTGCAGGAAGCCCGGATCCTTCACGGCCGCCGTGCCGATGATCACGTAGGACAGGCCCGCGTCGAGGTATTTCTCGATCGTCTCGAGGCTGCGGATGCCGCCGCCGAGCTGTACGGGGATTTCATCGCCGACTTCTTCGAGGATCGCCTCGATGGCCTCGAGGTTTTTCGGTTTGCCAGCGAATGCGCCGTTCAGGTCGACCAGATGGAGCCGCCGGGCGCCGAGATCGACCCACTTGCGGGCCATCGCCGCCGGGTCCTCGGAGAAAATCGTAGCCTGGTCCATATCGCCCTGTTTGAGGCGCACACACTGACCGTCTTTGAGATCGATGGCCGGAATCAGCAACATAGCAATCGGGTGTCGTCGTGGAAAAAGAAAAGAATCCGGCGCGTACCGGCCAATCCGGTACCGCGCCGCCTCGCTAGTTTAGTACAACTTTTTCGGCGCTTAGGTGCGCGAGCCCCACGCGACAGGCCTTTCCGGCCCGCCGACTGTGGCACGCACGCGACGTTCACGGTTTCCAGTGTACGAAGTTGCGATACAGACGCAACCCGACCTCCGCGCTTTTCTCGGGGTGGAATTGGGTCGCGAAGAGGTTATCCCGCGCGACCGCGGACGTAAACGGCGCGCCGTAGGCCGTTTCGCCAACCGTATGCGCCGGGTTGTCCGGCGTCACGTAATAACTGTGCACGAAGTAGAAATACGCGTCGTCGGGCACGCCGTCCCACAGCGGGTGCGGCTGCGACTGGCGCACGCGGTTCCAGCCCATCTGCGGCACCTTGAAGCGCGAGCCGTCGTCCTGCAGGCGGCCGTCGAGCTCGAAACGCACGACCTTGCCGGGCAACAGGCCGAGGCCCTTCGTGTCGCCCTCCGCGCTCCAGTCGAACAGCATCTGCTCGCCGACGCACACGCCGAGCAGCGGCTTCGTGCGCGAGGCCTCGATCACGGCCTCCTGCAGGCCCGATTCGCCGAGGGAGCGCATGCAGTCGGGCATCGCGCCCTGGCCGGGCAGCACGACACGGTCGGCCGCGCGGATCGCGGCCGGCGTGTCGACGATCGCCACGTCGGCGGCCGGTTCGGCCTTCTTGAGCGCCTGCGCGACCGAGCGCAGGTTGCCCATCCCATAATCCACAATCGCAATCGAAGTTTTCATCTCAGTGCAGGCAGTAGCGCCCTCAGTCCATTGACGATGAATTCCACCGCCAGCGCCGACAGCATCAGACCCATCAGCCGCGTGGCGATGTTGATGCCCGTGCGGCCGATCCAGTTCGCGATCGGCTCGGCGAGCCGCATCGCGACGAAACACAGAAAAGCCAGGACCGCGCCGATCGCGACCAGCCCGGCCCGCTCATACCAGTGATGCGAGTTCGCCGCATAGATGATCACCGTGCTGATCGAGCCGGGGCCCGTGAGCAGCGGAATCGCCAGCGGCACGACCGCGATGTTGTCCTTCAGCTCGGCCTCGTGGCGCTCCTCCGGCGTCGATCGCGTGTTGCCGATCTGCGCGTTCAGCATGTTGATCGCCATCAGCAGCATGATGATCCCGCCGCCCACTTCGAGCGACCCGACCGAAATGCCGAAGAAGTTGATGATCTGCTGCCCGAGCAGCGTCGTCACCGTGATCACGCAGAACACCGACACCGACGCGATCCGGATCGTGCGCCGCCGCTCGGCATCCGTCTGCTGCGCCGTCAGGCTCAGGAAGAACGGCACCGCACCGACCGGGTTGATCAGCGCCAGCAGCGAAATGAACGATTTGAGCAGATCCATCGCAAGCCGGCGCCGCGCGCCGAAGCCGTGAGGTTGTCGTTGACGCTCCGTCCGGTCAGTTCAGGTTCAGAGGCTGCCCTTCGTCGACGGGATCTGCCCCGCCGCACGCTCGTCCAGCTCCACCGCCGCGCGCAGCGCACGGCCGAAGGCCTTGAACACGGTCTCGAGCTGATGGTGCGCGTTGATCCCGCGCAGGTTGTCGATGTGCAGCGTGACGCCTGCGTGGTTCACGAAACCGCGGAAAAACTCGATCGACAGGTCGACGTCGAACGTGCCGATCCGCGCCCGCGTGAACGGCACGTGGAATTCGAGACCCGGCCGGCCCGAGAAGTCGATCACGACGCGCGACAGCGCTTCGTCGAGCGGCACGTACGAATGGCCGTAGCGACGGATGCCCTTGCGGTCGCCGATCGCCTTCGCGACGGCCTGCCCGAGCGTGATGCCGACATCCTCGACCGTGTGGTGGTCGTCGATATGCGTATCGCCATGCGCTTCAACCTCGAGATCGACCAGACCGTGTCGAGCGATCTGGTCGAGCATATGGTCGAGGAACGGCACGCCGGTGGCCAGCTTCTGCTGGCCCGTGCCGTCGAGATTGAGCTTCACACGGATCTGCGTTTCGCTGGTATTGCGAACGACTTCCGCCACACGCATGGCAATTCCTTGACTGAGTCGATGTAAATGGGGATTGATCGCTTCGCGCTGCGGCGCCCAGAGGCTCAACCGGGCAGCGCGAGTTTCAAAGCGGCCAGCAGGCGCGCGTTTTCGTCGGGAGAACCGACGGTCAGCCGCACGCATTCCGCCAGCAACGGATGCATTTTACTCACGTTTTTGACCAAAACCCGCTCGGTGAGCAGCGCGTCGAACACGGCGGCCGCGTCCGGCACGCGCACCAGCAGGAAATTGCCGGCGCTCGGGAACACCGTCGCACCCGGCAGCGCGGCCACTTCCTGCGCGAGACGCGTGCGTTCCGCACGCAGGTCGGCCGCCTGCGCGTCGAGCACGTCGAGGTGGTCGAGCAGGAAATCGGCGGTCGCCTGGGTCAGCACGTTGATGTTGTACGGCGGGCGCACCTTGTCGAATTCGGTCAGCCACGCGGGCGAACCGACCAGATAGCCGAGGCGGATGCCCGCGAGGCCGAGCTTCGACACCGTGCGCATCACGACGACGTTGTCGAATTCGGCGGCGCGCGGCAGCCATGAGCGAACGGCGAACGGCTGGTATGCCTCGTCGATCACGATCAGGCTGTGCCGCGCGGCCGCGACGATCCGTTCGATGTCGGCATCGTCGTACAGCGTGCCGGTCGGGTTGTTCGGGTAGGCGAGATAGACGAGCGCCGGACGATGCTCGGCGATCGCCGCGAGCATCGCGTCGACGTCGAGCGTCAGGTCGGCCTTCAGCGCCACGCCGACGAATTCGAGCTGCGCGAGCTTCGCGGACAGTTCGTACATCACGAAGCCCGGCACCGGCGCGAGCACCTTCGCGCCCGGCTTCGCGCAGGCCACCGACATCATGCTGATGATTTCGTCCGAACCGTTGCCGAGCAGCACGTCGCAGCCGGCCGGCACGCCCATCGCGTGGCGCAGCTTGTCGAGCAGCGCGGCCGGGCGCGGCGCCGGGTAGCGGTTCAGCGCGACCTGCGCGAGACGCTCGCCGAGCGCCGCGGCGAGCGGTTCGGGCAGCGGGTACGGGTTCTCCATCGCGTCGAGTTTCACGAACCCGCTCGCGTCCGGCACCGGGTAACTCGTCATCGCGAGCACGTCGCGGCGGATGATGTCTTGTGGCGTCGTCATGGTCTCAAGCCGGCGTGCGTCGCGCCGGCGTCAATGGGTCGGCAGGGCGGCGGCTGCCGCCCTGCACAGGTGTCTCCAGCCCCGGCCTTCAGGGGCAGGCCGGGCGGCACATCAGCGCCAGCCGCGGCCCCGCGCAGCGTGCGGTCAGTGCTTCATCCGGAACTCGGCGCTCTTCGCGTGCGCCTGCAGCCCCTCGCCGTACGCGAGCTCGGAGGCGATCTCGCCGAGCGTCTGCGCGCCTTCGGCGCTGACCTCGATCAGGCTCGAGCGCTTGATGAAGTCGTACACGCCGAGCGGCGACGAGAAACGCGCGGTGCGCGACGTCGGCAGCACGTGGTTCGGGCCCGCGCAGTAGTCGCCGAGGCTCTCGCTCGTGTAACGGCCGAGGAAGATCGCGCCCGCATGGCGGATCTGCTTGCCCCATTGCTGCGGCTCCAGCGCCGAAATCTCCAGGTGCTCGGGCGCGATGTCATTCGCGATCCGGCAGGCCTCGGCCATGTCACGCACCTTGATCAGCGCGCCGCGGCCTTCGAGCGACGCGCGAATCACGTCCCGGCGCGGCATCGACGGCAGCAGCTCGTCGATCGCCTTTTCGACGCGCTCGAGGAACGCACCGTCCGGGCACAGCAGGATCGATTGCGCGAGTTCGTCGTGCTCGGCCTGCGAGAACAGGTCCATCGCGACCCAGTTCGGGTCGGTCGTGCCATCGCACAGCACGAGGATTTCCGACGGCCCTGCGATCATGTCGATGCCGACCGTGCCGAACACGCGGCGCTTCGCCGATGCGACGTAAGCGTTGCCGGGGCCGCAGATCTTGTCGACGGCCGGCACCGTCGCCGTGCCGTATGCGAGCGCACCGACCGCCTGCGCACCGCCGATCGTGAACACGCGATCGACACCGCCGAGCAGCGCCGCGGCGAGCACGAGGTCGTTCTTCACGCCGTCCGGCGTCGGCACGACCATCACGATTTCGCCGACGCCCGCGACGCGCGCGGGAATCGCGTTCATCAGCACCGACGACGGATACGCGGCCTTGCCGCCCGGCACGTACAGGCCGACGCGGTCGAGCGGCGTGACCTTCTGGCCGAGCACCGTGCCGTCGCTTTCCGTGTACTGCCAGCTATGCGTGCCGCACTCGATCTTCTGCTTCTCGTGGTACGCGCGCACCCGCGCAGCTGCCGCTTCCAGTGCCGCGCGCGCCTTCGGCGCGAGGCTGTCGAGCGCCGTCTGCAGCGCGTCCTGCGGCAGCTCCAGCGCGGCGACGCTATTTGCGCTCAGCCGGTCGAAGCGGTTCGTGTACTCGAGCACCGCGGCGTCGCCGCGCGACTTCACGTCGGCGAGGATCTGCGCGACCGATTGCTCGATCGCCGCGTCTTCGCTCGCCTCGAATGCGAGCAGCGCGCGCAGTGCGGCGCCGAAGCCTTCGCTCGTCGAATCGAGCTTGCGGATGGTGATGGACATGGGAGTTCCGTTACGGTGATGCGCTCAACCGCCATTCTGCGACGCGCGTTCGAACGCGTCGAGGATCGGCTTGAGTGCCGTGCGCTTCAACTTCAGCGCAGCCTGGTTCACGACGAGGCGCGACGAGATCGCCATGATCTCCTCGACCTCGACCAGATTGTTCGCCTTCAGCGTGCCGCCCGAGCTGACGAGGTCGACGATCGCGTCGGCCAGCCCCACCAGCGGCGCAAGCTCCATCGAGCCGTACAGCTTGATCAGGTCGACGTGCACGCCCTTCGCGGCAAAGTGCTCGCGTGCGGTTTCGACGTACTTCGTCGCGACGCGCAGGCGCGCGCCCTGGCGCACGGCGCTCGCATAGTCGAAACCGGCCGACACGGCCACCGACATCCGGCAGCGCGCAATGTTCAGATCGATCGGCTGGTACAGGCCCGAGCCGCCGTGCTCGACCAGCACGTCCTTGCCGGCCACGCCGAAGTCGGCCGCGCCGTATTCGACGTAGGTCGGCACGTCGCTCGCGCGGACGATGATCACGCGCAGGTCGGGGTTCGTCGTCGGCAGGATCAGCTTGCGCGACGTTTCCGGATCCTCGGTGACCTGCACGCCGGCCGCGGCCAGCAGCGGCAGGGTTTCCTCGAAAATCCGGCCCTTCGACAGGGCAAGGGTCAGCGGCGCGGTCATGCTTGGCTCCCGGAAAGGCGGCGCACGTTCGCGCCGACGGCGGTCAGTTTGGCTTCCATGCGGTCGTAGCCGCGGTCCAGGTGATAGATGCGGTCGACGAGCGTTTCGCCGTCGGCACGCAGCCCCGCGATCACGAGGCTCGCCGACGCACGCAGGTCGGTCGCCATCACGTTCGCGCCCGACAGCTTGTCGACACCCGTCACGAGCGCGGTGTTGCCGTCGATCGTGATGTTCGCGCCGAGCCGGTTCAGCTCCTGCACGTGCATGAAACGGTTCTCGAAAATGGTTTCGACGACCTGCGCGGTACCCGTCGCGACCGTATTGAGGGCCATGAACTGCGCCTGCATGTCGGTCGGGAACGCCGGGTATTCCGACGTACGGATCGTGACCGCCGACGGCCGGCGGTCCATCTTCACGCGCAGCCAGCTGTCGCCTTCCTCGATCGACACGCCGGCTTCGCGCAGCTTGTCGATCACCGCGTCGAGGATGTGCGGGCGCACGCCCGTCAGCATCACGTCGCCGCCGGCCGCCGCGACCGCGCACAGGAACGTGCCGGCCTCGATGCGGTCGGGGATCACCGAATGGCGCGCGCCGTGCAGCCGCTCGACGCCCTGGATCACGAGGCGATCGGTGCCGATGCCGTCGATTTTCGCGCCCATCGCGACCAGCAAGTGTGCGAGATCGCTCACTTCAGGCTCGCGCGCGGCGTTTTCGATCACCGTCTCGCCGTCCGCGAGCGTCGCGGCCATCAGCAGGTTTTCCGTGCCCGTCACCGTGATCATGTCGGTCACGATGCGCGCGCCCTTCAGGCGCTTCGCGCGGGCTTCGATGAAGCCGTGCTCGATGCTGATCTCGGCGCCCATCGCCTGCAGGCCCTTGATGTGCTGGTCGACCGGACGCGCGCCGATCGCGCAGCCGCCCGGCAGCGACACCTTCGCCTCGCCGAAGCGCGCGAGCAGCGGCCCGAGCACGAGGATCGACGCGCGCATCGTCTTCACGAGTTCGTACGGCGCGACGAGGTTGTCGACGCGCGACGCGTCGAGCTGCACGCGGCAGCCGTCGGTCTCGCTCTTCACGCCCATCTGGTTCAGCACCTTCAGCGTGGTACGCACGTCCTTGAGATTCGGCACGTTGTCGAGATCGACCGGATCGGCGGTGAGCAGCCCCGCGCACAGGATCGGCAGCGCGGCATTCTTCGCGCCCGACACGACGATCTCGCCCGACAGGCGGTGGCCGCCTTCGATCACGAGCTTGTCCATCCCATGGCCATGCGATTCCCCGTTGGCGGCCGGGTGTGCCGTGGCGACGCTCTGGACGGCGTCGCGCTCGTTGACGGTGACTTGCACTCAGTGATTTCCGTTTATGCGTCCTGCCATTCGGCGGGCGTCAGCGTCTTCATGCTGAGCGCGTGAATTTCCTGCTTCATGCGATCGCCGAGCGCCGCGTAGACGAGCTGGTGCCGCTGGATCGGACGCTTGCCTTCGAAGGCCGCCGACACGATCGTCGCGAAGAAATGCTGGCCGTCGCCTTCGACTTCCAGATGCGTGCAGGCGAGACCGCCGGCGATGTATTGCTTGACCTGTTCGGGAGTCGGCAACATGGTGTAAGGCTCCTGTCGGCGCGCGCCGCCCGGATGGCGGCCGCTGCCTGTCGATATCAATGACGCAGTTTGTAGCCGGTCGCGAGCAGCCGCATCGCGATCAGCGCGAGCAGCACGAAGAAACCGGTGACGATCGCAAGGCTCGCGAACGGGTTGATGTCGGACGCGCCGAAGAACCCGAAACGGAAGCCGTCGATCATGTAGAAAAACGGATTGAGACGCGAGATCTCGCGCCACACGGGCGGCAGCGAGTGCGTCGAATAGAACACGCCGGACAGGAACGTCAGCGGCATGATCAGGAAGTTCTGGAACGCGGCGAGCTGGTCGAACTTCTCGGCCCAGATCCCGGCGATCAGGCCGAGCGTGCCGAGGATCGCCGAGCCGAGCAGCGCGAACGCAATGATGAACAGCGGCGCCGCGAAATGCATCGGGATAAACCAGATCGTCACGACGAACACGCCCGTGCCGACCGCGAGGCCGCGCACCACGGACGCGAGCACGTACGCGCCGAAGATGTCGCGGTACGACAACGGCGGCAGCAGCATGAACACGAGGTTGCCGGTGATCTTCGACTGGATCAGCGACGACGAGCTGTTCGCGAACGCGTTCTGCAGCACGCTCATCATCACGAGGCCCGGTACGAGAAAGCTCACGTACTCGACGCCCGGATAGACCTCGACGCGGCCCGACAGCGCATGGCCGAAGATCGTCAGATACAGCAGCGCCGTGACGATCGGTGCGCACACCGTCTGGAACGACACCTTCCAGAAACGCAGCAGTTCCTTGTAGAACAGCGTTTGAAACCCGCTCATGCCAATCCCTCGATGACGTCTGCCCCGTTCATCACCTGGACGAACACATCCTCGAGGTCGGCCTTGCGGACCTCGATCTCGTCGAACGTGCAGCCTGCCGCGCGACATTGCGCGAGGATCCGCTCGACATCGTCGTAGCTCGTCAGGCGCAGCAGGTGCTCGCCCGGTGCGCGGGCGGCCGGGTCGGACTCCAGCCCGCGCAGCTCGGACGGCAGTGCGCCGGTCGCGAGACGCAGGTAGAGCTGCAGCCCCGCGAAGCGGCGCAGCAGCGCGTCGGTGCGGTCGAGCGCGACCACTTCGCCACGGCGCAGCATCGCGATGCGGTCGCACAGCGACTCGGCTTCCTCGAGGTAATGGGTGGTCAGCACGATCGTGTGGCCTTCGCGGTTCAGGCGCGAGATGAATTTCCACAGCGTCTGGCGCAATTCGACGTCGACGCCGGCGGTCGGTTCGTCGAGCACGATCACGGGCGGCCGGTGTACGAGCGCCTGCGCGACCAGCACGCGGCGCTTCATCCCGCCCGACAGCGCGCGCATGTTCGCGTCGGCCTTCTCGGTGAGGTCGAGATTGGCCATCACTTCGTCGATCCAGTCGTCGTTGCGGCGCAGCCCGAAATAGCCGGACTGGATCCGCAGCGTCTCGCGGACGGTGAAGAACGGATCGAACACGAGTTCCTGCGGCACGACGCCGAGTGCGCGGCGCGCGCCACGGAAGTCCTTGACGACGTCGTGACCGCGCACCGAGATACTGCCTTCGTCGGCCCGGGCAAGCCCGGCGAGGATACTGATGAGCGTGGTCTTGCCTGCGCCGTTGGGGCCGAGCAGACCGAAAAACTCGCCTTCCTCGACCGACAGGCTGACGCCCTTGAGCGCCTGAAGCGACTTGTAGCGCTTCTTGACGTGACGGATTTCTATGGCTGACATGACTGTGCGCGACACCAGGGCCGCGACGCCTATTCTGTGCTTGCTGAGAAAATGGGGGCCGGACGCCGATTGGCTGCCCCGCAAAACGCTTGATTATAGGGCAAACCGGCTGGTGGAGCCGGTGCCGGAGGCACGCGGCCTGAAGCGTGCGCGCGCCGGGCGGCGCGGCAGGCTCCGGTCGGACAGGGTCAATGTCGCCCGGTGCCTTCGATGAGCGCGTCGACGCCGTAGGCGCGCGCGAGGCTGGCGAGCTTCTGGGGGAGATTGAGGATGTCGAGGGTCGCGCCGCGCGCTTTGGCGGCACGTTGCCATGCGAGCAGCACGGCGAGCGCGGACGAGTCGAACTGCGTCAGCGCCGCGCAATCGACGGCGGTCGCACCCGCGCCGATGCGCGCAAGACCGTCCGCGAGCGCGGACTTCGCGCTCGCGACGGTCAGCGAGGAGCCGGCTTCGAAGCCGCTCACGACGCTTGCTTGCCGGCGGCAAGTTGCTGGTTGCGCTGCGTGAGGAACTGGATCAGGCCGTCCACGCCGCTTTGCTGGATCTTCTCGTTGAACTGCTGCTGGTACGTCTGGATCAGCCACGCGCCGAGCACGTTCAGGTCATACACGCGCCAGCCGTTCGCCGTCTTGTACAGGCGGTAATCGATCTGGACCGGCTGGCCGTTGTTCATCGCGAGCGTCTTGACGACGACATCGGTATCGGCCGGATCGGCGCGGAACGGCGGGTACTGGATCTGCTGGTCCGGCTTCAGCTGCGCCAGCGCGCCCGAGTACGTGCGGATCAGCAGCAGCTTGAACTGCTCCTGAACCTGCTGCTGCTGCTCGGCCGTCGCGGTGCGCCAGTTGCGGCCCATCGCGAGCTGCGTGGTGCGGCGGAAATCGGTGTACGGCAGGATGTCCTTGTTGACGATCGTGATGATGCGGTTGGTGTCGCCCTGCTTGATCGTCTGCTGCTTGACTTCGTCGAGCACCTGCTGCGTCGCGGTCTTGATCAGCGCCTGCGGATTCGACTGGTCGACTTGCGCGTGGGCTGCGCTGCCGAACGAGAACAGCGCCGCGAAAACGGGGATCAGGAACAGTTTTTTCATCATGGTGACCTGCGTATGAGTCGATGCGTAGGTTGGAGCAGGTAGCTTACGCGCAAGTTCGCGCCCGCTACCGACTGAATCGTTTCCGGCTGTAACGAATGTAAATCCGTCAGTGCAGCCGGATGCTCGGGAAGCGGAACCCGCCCGGCGACGGCGGCGCCACCTGCATTGGCGGCACGTTCGTTTCGCTGGCCGGGTTCGGCGATTCGGCCGTGCCCGAAGCGCCTGCCGGCGCCGTCGCACCACCCACCGCTGCCGCGCCCGCCGTACCGGCCGCCGCCGGTGCCGCGCCGTCGTCCGGCAGGTCGTACTTCGGCAGCGCGTCGTTGCTCGACGTCGCAGCCGCCTCGCCGCGCGCGTTGCTGATCAGCATCTGGCGGCGTTGCAGGTACGCGTTACGTACGAACGAATACTTGTCGAGTGCCGCGGCATCCAGCACGTCGCCCGCGCCGAGCAGGTTCGAACGCGTGTTGACGAGATTGACGCCGAACAGGCCCCAGCTCAGGCCATCCGGCTTCACGTAGGTGAGCGGGTTGCCGACGTAGTCGACGCCGAGGCCGGCCGTGTCGCGCAGCGTGCTCGGGCCGAGCAGCGGCAGCACGAGATACGGGCCCGACGGCATGCCGTAGCGGCCCATCGTGATCCCGAAATCGGCCGTGTGCTTCGGCAGCTTCGCGATCGTCGCGACGTCGAACAGGCCGCCGACGCCGAACACCGTGTTGATCACGACGCGCATGATGTCGCCGACGCCGTCCGCGATCCTCAGCTGCACGATGTTGTTCGCCGCGATGTAGACGTCGCCGATGTTCGAGAAGAAGTTCGTCACGCTGTCGCGCACCGGCTGCGGCACCACGTACTGGTAGCCCTTCGCAACCGGCTTCAGCGCATACGTGTCGACCGTGTCGTTGAACTTGTACATCGACCGGTTGAAGCCTTCGAGCGGATCGCCCTTGGTCGGCGTCTGCACGGTCGCGCAGCCGCTCAACGCGGCGACTGCCGCTACCGCCAGCGCGGCCTGCCTGATGCGGATCGTCTGCATGGTCATTACCCTCTTGTTTTCTCTCGCGTGGTTATTGAGCCGCCGAACCGGACGCGGCGGACACCGCCGACGCCGGCACAGCCACCGGTGCAGGCGCGGCCGGCGCACCGGCTGCCGGCTTCGCACCGCCCGCATCGGCGGCCTTGCTATACAGGAACTGGCCGATCAGGTTCTCGAGCACGATCGCCGATTGCGTCATCGTGATCGTATCGCCCGCCTTCAGCATTTCGGTGTCGCCGCCCGGCTCGAGACCGATATATTGCTCGCCGAGCAGGCCCGACGTCAGGATCTTCGCGGACGAATCCTTCGGGAACGGGAACTGACCGTCGATATCGATCGTGACGAGCGCCTGGTACGTGTTCGTGTCGAAGCCGACCGTCTTCACGCGGCCGACCACGACACCCGCACTCTTCACGGCCGCGCGCGGCTTCAGCCCGCCGATATTGTCGAATTTCATCTTCACCGCGTAGGTCGGCTGAAACGACAGCGAGCTCATGTTGCCGACCTTCAGTGCCAGGAACAGCACCGCAAGGAAGCCCACCACCACGAACAGGCCGACCCAGAAGTCGAGAGCAGTCTTTTTCATCGTCATCCCAAAATTTGGCTTGGCTGAGGCTTAGCTGAACATCAGCGCGGTCAGCAGGAAATCGAGGCCGAGTACGGCGAGCGACGCGAACACGACCGTCTTGGTGGTCGCGCGCGACACGCCCTCGGGCGTGGGCTTCGCTTCATACCCTTGAAACAGCGCAATGAAGGTCACGGCGAACCCGAACACGATGCTCTTCAGCACGCCGTTGCCGACGTCGGCCCAGACCTGGACCCCGCCCTGCATCTGCGACCAGAACGCCCCCGGATCGACGCCGATCAGCACGACGCCGACGATATAACCGCCGAGCACGCCGACTGCGCTGAAGATCGCGGCGAGCAGCGGCATCGCGATGATGCCCGCCCACATGCGCGGCGCGATCACGTTCTTGATCGGGTCCACCGCCATCATCTCGAGCGCGGTGAGCTGCTCGCCGGCTTTCATCAGGCCGATCTCGGCCGTGAGCGACGTGCCCGCGCGGCCCGCGAACAGCAGCGCGGTGACGACCGGCCCGAGCTCGCGCACGAGCGACAGCGCGACCAGCAGGCCGAGCGCCTGCTCGGAACCATAGCGGTTCAGCGTGTAATACCCCTGCAGGCCGAGCACGAACCCGACGAACAGCCCCGACACGGCAATGATCACGAACGAATAGTTGCCGAGGAAGTGGATCTGCTTCGTGACAAGCCGCGGCCGGCGCAGCAGCGGGAAGAATTCCAGCACGAGGCGCACGAACAGCCGCGTGCCGTAGCCCGCGCGCTCGAGGCCGCCGATGACGAAACGTCCGATCGCGCTGATCATGCGCGCCCTCCGCCGAGCCCGAAATCCGCTGCGAGCGGCGGGCTCGTGTAATGAAATTTGAACGGGCCGTCCGGCGCGCCGTCGATGAACTGCCGCACGCTCGGATCGGTCGATGCGCGCAGCTCGTCGGGCGTACCCTGCGCGAGCACGCCGCCGTTGGCCAGGAAATACACGTAGTCGGCGATCGCGAACGATTCCGGCACGTCGTGCGTGACGAGGATCGACGTGGCGCCCAGCGCCTGGTTCAGCGTGCGGATCAGGTTCGCGGTGATGCCGAGCGAGATCGGATCGAGGCCCGCGAACGGCTCGTCGTACATGATGAGCTGCGGATCGAGCGCGATCGCGCGCGCAAGCGCGATGCGGCGCGCCATCCCGCCCGACACCTCGGACGGCATCAGGTCGCGCGCGCCGCGCAGCCCGACCGCGTTGAGTTTCATCAGCACGAGGTCGCGGACCAGGTCTTCGGGCAGGTCGGTATGCTCGCGCAGCGCGAACGCGACGTTCTCGAATACCGACATGTCGGTGAACAGCGCGCCGAACTGGAACAGCATGCCCATCTTGCGGCGCAGCGCATACAGGCCGTCGCGCGTTTGCGCGCCGACATCGGCGCCGTCGAACAGCACCTGGCCGCGGCGCGCGCGCACGAGCCCGCCGATCAGGCGCAGCACGGTAGTCTTGCCGCAACCCGACCCGCCCATGACCGCAACGACCTGCCCGCGCCCGAAGCGCAGGTTCAGGTTGGACAGGACGAGGCGATCGCCGTAGCCAAAGTCGACGTCGCGAAGTTCCAGCAGTGTGTCGGTAGGAGTGGGGCTCACGGAGCGGACAGTCCTTTTACGCAGAACGCCGAATTATAGGGCCTGCCTTGGAATGATGTCGTGACGCCGTTCCGGGCCCTGCGGTCAATGATTGTCAAATTGTCCGGCAAAGCATTGCTGCAGCGCAATAAGCGCGGCTCGATAGTCGGCCGCGCCCGTCACCGCACTGACTACCGCGACACTGCCGACCCCCGTCGCCAGTACGGCCGGCAGCGCGTCGAGCCCCACCCCGCCGATCGCGACGAGCGGCGCCTGCGTGCCCGCGAAGCGCGCATAGCGGGCGATCCGCGCAAGGCCCTGCGGCGGCGCCGCAACGGCCTTGGTCGCGGTCGCATAGACGGGGCCGAGCGCAAGGTAGCTCGGGCGCTCGTGCAGCGCCCGCAACATTTCGTAATAACCGTGGCTCGAAAGTCCGAGCCGCAGGCCCGCGCGCGCGATTGCAGCCAGATCGGCCGTTTCGAGGTCTTCCTGGCCCAGATGAACGCCGTACGCCCCCTCTTCTGCAGCGATCTTCCAGTGATCGTTGACGAACACGCGCGCATCGGGATAGCGGCACCCGGCCGCGACCGCGCGGGCGATTTCCCGCCGCGTCACATCCGGCGTCGCGCCTTTCACGCGCAGTTGCACGGTTCGGACGCCGCAATCGAGCACGCGCTCGACCCATTCGGCATCCGGCACGACCGGATAGAGGCCGAGTTGCGCGGGGCACGGCGCGAACGCAGGTTCGGGTGCGGCCGGCAGCCCGGCGACACGCGGGAACTGTGCGGCGTCGACCGGCCACGCATCGGCGGCGCGCGTTTCATCGCCGTCGCGCCAGGCCAGCGCCAGCACCAGCGCGTCGACAGGCGCGAAGCCGCAACCGAGGAACGCGGCGAGCGCGGCGATCCAGCCGTC
>NZ_JAAGPO010000450.1:0-2480 GCF_017104825.1 Burkholderia sp. Ac-20345
CGTAAGCACTCGACCAGCACCGTAGCGTAGGTCGTTGACGACGGGAGCGCGATGCTATCGAATGGGTTCGACGTGGGCAGTAGACGGAAGCGCCGACGCCACGTTCCACGGCAACAACTCGTCGATGCGGTTGATCGGATGGTCAGCAATGCGCTCGAGCACATAGGCGAGATACGCCTCGGGATCGAGGCCATTCAGGCGTGCCGTGCCGATCAGGCTATACATCGCGGCGGCACGTTCGCCACCGGAGTCGGCGCCGGCGAACAAGTAATTCCGTCTGCCGAGGGCGACGCCGCGCAGTGCTCGCTCGGCGATCAGGTTGTCGATTTCCGCACGCCCGTCGCTGCAGTAGTAGATGAGCGCCGGCCAGCGATTCAGCGCGTACTGAATCGCCTTGGTCGTGTCGGATTTTGCAGAGAGCGTGGCGAGCGTTGCTTCGAACCAGCGTTTCATGTCGTCGAGCAGCGGTACCGCTCGCGCCTGGCGCACACTGTGTCGCTCATCAGGTGGTTTGCCACGGATCTGCTCCTCGATCTTGTAGAGCGCGCCGATCCGGTGCAGCGCTTCCTCCGTTACCGCATTGGGACGGACGGCATGTAGATCATGGATCTTTCGGCGAGCGTGGGCCATGCAGGCAGCTTCCTGGATGGTGCCGCCGCGATACAACTCGGCATAGCCGGCAAACGCATCGGCCTGCAGCACGCCGGTGAAGTCTGCAAGATGCTGCTGGGGATGCTCGCCCCGTCGATCGGGCGTGTAGGCGAACCAGACTGCTGCCGGCTCGTCGGAAGCGCTCGGCCGATCATCGCGCACGTAGACCCACAGGCGTCCTGTCTTTGTGCGACCGTTGCCGGGCGCCAGCACTGGCAGCGGCGTGTCGTCCCCGTGAACCTTGCCGCCGGCTAACGTGTATTGGCGGACGGTGGCGACCAGCGGTGCAAGCAGCGCCGTGATGCTCCCCATCCAATACCCCATCGCACCCGGATCGATCTCGACGCCGTCGCGCGCGTACATGACTGCCTGGCGATGCAGCGGGATGTGGTACGCGAACTTCGACACGGCGATGTGCGCGAGCAGCGCCGGACCCGGGATGCCACGATCGATCGGTCGACTCGGTGCCGCGGCCTGCACGATGCGATCGCAGCATGCGCAGGCCAGCTTCGGACGGCGGTGGCGAATCACGCGGAAGTGCGCCCGGACGTATTCGAGCTGTTCCGCGACGTCTTCGCCCATCGGTTTGAGTTGCCCGCCGCAATCGGGGCAGTCATCATCGGCGGGCAGATGGATGCGCTCTTCGCGCTCAAGGTGATCGGGCAACGGCTTGCGGCCGACACCTTCGCGACTCGGCCGTTTCACTGCAGCAGCCGCGGCCATATCGGCCGAGCCTTCATCGGCCTGCAGGTCTTCCAGCCGCAATTCAAGCTGTTCGATCTGGCGATCCAGCTTCTCCGATTTTCGGCCGAACTGCATCCGGCGCAGCTTGGCAATCGTCAGCTTCAGATGCTCGATCTCAATCGCGCGCGACGAGAGCTGCTCGCGCAAGCTGGCGACCATCGCCTTCAGCGCTTCAATGTCGTCGGGGAGATCGGTGGGAGCAGCGGACATGCGGTGAGCTTACACGACGCCACCCACAAGCTCTCCACGCGTAATGAACGTTTACAATGCGCTTCGCGGGCGTACCGCATCGATCGGCTGCCGCCAATCGAAACCTTCGAGCAAGAGCGCGAGCTGAGCGGTCGTCAGCGCAACAACACCGACATCGGCGCGCGGCCACGCGAAACGTCCTTTCTCGAGGCGCTTCGAGAGCAGGCACAGGCCACCGTCGCACCACCACAAGCACTTCAGCAAGTCGCCGCGCTTACCCCGGAACACGAACACGTGCCCGCTGTAGGGATCCTTCTCCAGCACGGTTTGTACCTTCGCGGCCAACGAGTTGAAGCCGGAACGCATGTCCGTGACGCCCGTCGCGATCCAGATTCGCGTGTTCGGCGGGATCACTTCAGACAGTCTCGCAAATACTGTTCGGCGAACTCCTGCGACACACCGCGGATACGAATACGTCGTTTGCCGACCTCGATCTCGATTTCACAGCCTGACGGCATCGCCGGGCTCGCCGACACGTCCGGTGTTTGCGGCAGAGCGTGATGTGGGATGTCCTTCGCAGGCAGATCGACCACATCAACCGGTAGCAGCGCGATGTTTGGTACCGACGATGCAGGTCGCGTATCGAGTAAGCTTCTTCGCCACTGCGCGACCATATTGGCGTTCAAGCCGTGCGCACGCGCGACCTCGGCAATCGAGCGATTCGGATCGTTCGCTTCGGCAGCAACCGCTTCCCGAAACTCCTTCGTGTAGTTCCTCGATCCCGGTCGTCTTCCATGCACCACTGGCTTCATCAATCTGATTCCCATTACATCTGATGGGAATCAGATTGCCGGTGCCGTGCCCTCATGAACAGACGGTACGTGTCGAGCGCTTAC
>NZ_JAAGPO010000451.1:0-2019 GCF_017104825.1 Burkholderia sp. Ac-20345
TGCCTGCATCGCGTGGGCTAGCGCGTGCGGATCGCGTGCGGTCTCGATCGGCGAGCGGTGCGCGTCGTAATGCGTGTCGATGCGTGCGTCGAGCGCGGCGGCGGCCTCGGCGGCGACACCCGGCGCGGCGGCGCGCAGCCGCTTGAGGATCGCGTCGCGCGCACTCATTGCTTGTCTCCGCGCAGCGACGCGGCGCCTGCCGTGCGTCGCCACAGGAAGCTGGCGAGGTGCTCGACCGGCAGCGTCGCGCCGGCCTTGGTCGCAGCATGGCCGATGTTCAGCAGGCAGCCGCAGTCGGCGGACACGAGCCGGTCGCAGCCCGTCGCGCAGGCCGACGCGACCTTGTCGCGCACCATCGCGCCTGAGATGTCCGGATGTTTCAGCGAGAACGTGCCGCCGAAGCCGCAGCATTCGGATTCGCGTTCGTGTTCGATGCGCGTCACGCCCGGCAGCGCGTCGATAAGTGCGACACCGTGGACGCGCGTGCCCATCTCGCGGCGGGCCGCGCACGACGTGTGCAGCACCACGCGCTCGTCGGGCCCGGCGTTGGCCGTGGCCGCGTCGAGTTGCACGTCGAGCACATGGACGAGGAATTCGGCGAGTTCGTAGGTTCGCTCCGCGATCGCGCGGGCTGTCCGGCCGTGGACCGGATCGTCGGCGAACAGCGCCGGCCAATGGTGGCGGATCATGCCCGCGCACGAGCCGGACGGCACGATCACGGGCCAAGGTTCGGCGAACAGGTCGAGCTGCGCGGCCGCGACGCGGCGCGCTTCGTCGGGATTGCCGCTGCTGTAGGCCGGCTGCCCGCAGCAGCTCTGGCCGCGCGGATAGTGGACGGTCAGGCCCTCGCGTTCCAGCAGGCGGACCGCGTCGAGCCCGGCTTCGGGGACGAACAGGTCGACCAGGCAGGTCGCGAACAGGTAGACGTGCGCGGCGGCGGCGGCGGGGTACTGTCTTTCGTTCATGTCTCGCTCCAGAGGCGCCGGCCCGGCATGCGGATGCGGGACGACAATTTCGCTGCATAATTCCCGCGACGGCGCCGGAGCTCAAATTGGTTGGGCCAATCGGCGTGGCAGGTATTCCGCAGGGAGACGCGACGATGGCAGCGATGACGGCACGGGGCCGGACCGAAGTGGTGATGCGCAAGATCGAGACGGCGCTGCTCGACGGCACATGGCCGGCCGGCGCGCGCCTGCCGGCCGAGCGCGTGCTCGCGCAGGAATACGGTGTCGCGCGCAATACGGTGCGCGAGGCGACCCAGCGGCTCGTCGCGCGCGGGCTGCTGCAGAGCCGGCGCGGCGCGGGCGTCTACGTGACGGACCAGTTGCGTGCCGGCATCGCGTCGCCGTGGGGCCAACTGGTCGCGGATCATCCGGCGCTGCGCGACGACATCCTCGAGTTCCGGCGCGTGCTCGAAGGCGCGACGGCCTATTTCGCCGCGCTGCGCGCCGATGCGAACGACCGGCGCCGGATCCGTGCGCTGCTGCGCGAACTCGAAACGGCGCACGCGAACGGCGCCGCGGCCGTCGAGGCCGCGACCGACGCGAAGCTGCACGAGGCGATCGCGCTCGCATCGCACAACACGATGTTCCTGCACCTGCATACGAGCGTGATCGGGATGCTGCGCGAGCACATCTCGATCAACGTGGCGGGCATGACGACGCACGACGAGCAGGCGTCCGAACTGCTGTTGCTGCAGCACCGCGTCGTGTGCGAAGCAATCTGCGCGCAACGGCCCGAAGAGGCGCGCACCGCGATGCAGACGCATATCGACTACGTGCGCAGCCATTTCGAGCGCAGCGGCGACGGAGCCTGATATTGGTTGGACCGCTTCGACGTGTGGCCCGTCCCGCGGCCACCTCCGGCGCGGCGGGGCGTCGACGCCCGGCAGGCGGGTGCACGCCTGCGGTTCGAAGTTGCCGGTGCCGCCCGCGCGATTGACCGGTTCATCGGGCGCCCACTAGAATCGGCCGGAACCGCGCGCCAGCCGCGCGCCGCGGCGCATGCGGGCCCTTTGTA
>NZ_JAAGPO010000452.1:0-270 GCF_017104825.1 Burkholderia sp. Ac-20345
GAGCTATCGTGTAGATCACGGTGGGCGGCGGATCATTAAAAAAAAAAAAAAAATAGTACCCCCCCCCCCCCCCCCCCTCCACAGACACCTCTATGCATGTTCCCCTACCCTACACCATACTTATTCTTCTGCGTAATACCACACCCAATCATCTCCTCCGCCGACGTCACATCCTCTCTACACTTCACTATGTTCTCCTCTACGTTCCTTCAGACTCTTCTCTCGCTCTCCCATACCTCTCCCTCTTCCTTCTCGCCTCCGCACTCGACT
>NZ_JAAGPO010000453.1:0-240 GCF_017104825.1 Burkholderia sp. Ac-20345
AAAGAGACAGTGATGCATGAAAAAAAATAGTACAAGATTAAGCGAGGGGAGTGTAGTGACACGGAAAGAATAGTATGCACGGGGTTCGAGATTAGTGGAAGGCAGTAGGAAGAAGGCATCATGATGGTGAGCGTGAAAGTTAGTTAGGCGAGAATTTACGATGTGGATTTGGTCGTGAATACGGATGTAAGGTAGATGTGTGATAACAAGAGAACATGAGAGAGTGTTTTTTTTTTGCAG
>NZ_JAAGPO010000454.1:0-2080 GCF_017104825.1 Burkholderia sp. Ac-20345
TCGCGGCCGATCCGGCCGTGCCGGCCGTGATCCGCGCGGCGCTGCTCGCCGATCTGTGCGCGCCGCTCGCGACCGTGCTGCAGGCCGCAACGCGGCAGCGCGTGGAATTGCTGCCGCCGCCCGGCAGCGTGCCCGCATGGCGCGCGTCGCCGGCCGCGCTGCGCTTCGAGCTGCGGCGCGCCGACGCCGCATGGCGCTGCCATGGCGCGCTGCTGTTCGACGCGCCGGATGCGCTCGCCGTGTTCTTCGCGGCCGCGCCCGCCGCACCCGCCGACACGCGCGCAGCCTACGCGAACCTGCCCGTGCCGCTCGTGTTCGAGATCGGCCGTACCGAGCTGACGACGGCCGAGCTGGCCGACGTCGTCGGCGGCGACATCATCGCGATCGAGCGCTGGCAGGCGCACGAGCAGAACCTGCTGTGCGTCGCGCGGCTGCCGGCCGCGCCGGCGTGGGAGATCACCGGACGGCCATCGGGCAACCGGCTGACCGTCGAACGAATCAGGGAGATGCCTTTGGAACCGACCCGCACCGACATCGCGTCCGCGACGACGCACGACGCGCCGCCTGCCGATGCGCCGCGCCCGCTCGACGGCCTTGCAGTCGACCTGCGCTTCGAGCTGCCGCCCACGTCCATGCCGCTCGGCGAGCTGAGCGCGCTGCAGCCCGGCGCCGTGATCGAACTGCAGCAAGGGATCAACCAGAGCGTGATCCATCTCGTCGCGAACGGGATGCTGATCGGCACGGGGCACCTGATCGCGGTCGGCCAGAAGCTCGGCGTGCGGGTCGTCACGCTGACCCAACCCGCGCCGCGCGAGCGCTGAACGATGGGCAACCTGCCGAATCCGGTCGCGCTGATCGCGGTGATCGCCGCGCTCGGCATCGCGCCGTTCGCGGCGCTGATGGTCACGAGCTACACGAAGCTCGTCGTCGTGCTCGGCCTGTTGCGCTCCGCGCTCGGGATCCAGCAGGTGCCGCCGAACCTCGTGCTGAACGGCATCGCGCTGATCCTGTCGCTGTTCATCATGGCGCCCGTCGGGATGTCGATCCGCGACGCGCTGCAGGCGCGCCACTTCGATGCGTCGGGGCAGTTGTCGACCGCCGACGTCGGCGCGCTCGCCGATGCCGCGCTGCCGCCGATCAAGGATTTCCTCGTGTCGCACACGCGGCAGCGCGATCGCGAATTCTTCGTGCGCACCGCGACCTCGGTATGGCCGAAGAACCGCGCGGACGGCATCAAGGACGACGACCTGCTGGTGCTGGTGCCGAGCTTCACGCTCGCCGAGCTGACGAAGGCGTTCCAGATCGGCTTCGTGATCTATATCGTGTTCATCGTCGTCGACCTGCTGGTCGCGAACATCCTGCTCGCGCTCGGCATGCAGATGATCTCGCCGACCACGATCTCGGTGCCGTTCAAGCTGCTGCTGTTCGTCGCGCTCGACGGCTGGTCGCTGCTCGTGCACGGGCTCGTGATGTCGTACCGGGTGGCGGGCGCGGGATGAGCGCGCACCGCCTGCGAACCGCCGCCGCCTGCCTGTGCGCGCTGGCCGCGCTCGCGTTCTCGTGCCTGCCATTGCGCTGCGCGCAAGCCGCCGGCACCAGTACGGGCTTCGCGCCGCTCGCGCGCGCATGCGCGCCGAACGTCGATCCGGACACGCTCGCCGCGCTCGTGCGCACCGAGTCGGGCTTCAATCCGTATGCGATCGGCGTGGTCGGCGGCCATCTGTCGCGCCAGCCCGCGTCGCTCGACGAAGCGCGCGCGACCGCGCGCGACCTCGCGGCGCGCGGCTTCAGCTACAGCGTCGGCCTCGCGCAGGTGAACGAACGCAATTTCGCGAAATACGGGCTCGATGAAGCGACGATGTTCGAGCCGTGCCGCAACCTGCGGGCCGGCGGCGCGATCCTGACCGAATGCTTCGCGCGCTCGTCGGGCACCGGTCGCGCCACGCAGGCCGCGTTGCGCGCGGCGCTGTCGTGCTACTACAGCGGCAACTTCACGACCGGCTTCTCGAGCGGCTACGTGAGCCGCGTCGTCGCCAGCGCGCAGCGCAACGCGCGCGAAGGCGGCGCCGGACCGATTCCC
>NZ_JAAGPO010000455.1:0-2265 GCF_017104825.1 Burkholderia sp. Ac-20345
TTTCGCGTCGGCGAGCGTGCGGTCGAAGGTCGGCACCTTCGGTGTCAGCGGCGCGGCGGCGCCGGTCGATGCGGTCGATGCGGTCGAGGCCGGTGCGGACGCCGTCGTGCCGGTCGCGGGCATCGTGATCGCACCCGAGCCGCCCGTCAGTTTGGCGAGCGCCTCCTGCAGTGCGTCGCGGCTCGTCGCCGGTGCGGCCTGGGTGGCCGCGGCAACGTCCTTTGCCGCGTGATCCGCCAGCGTGGCCGTGGCATCGGGCTGGCCGGACACGACCGTCTTTTGCGCAGCGGCAGCGGCGGCAGCCGCATCGGCCGGCGTCGCGTTGTCCGTGCGCGCCAGCAGTTGCGCCTGCACGGCCGCGGCGGCCGCGAGCGCGGCGGCGTCGGGGTTGGTGGCGGCGTTCGTGGTCGTATCGTCGGTCGTGTCGTCGTCATCCGCGGCGGATGGCTTCGTGCCAGTGGCCGGCTTCGACGAAGCCTGTGTCGTCGACGCACCCGGCACGCCGGAATTCGATGTATCGCGACGCGTGATGACGCTTTGCTTCAGCGTCTGCGCGAACGGCACGGCGCTCGTCGCGGTCGCGGCATCGTTGCCGGCGGCGCTGGACGAACCCGAGCCGCGGGCGGCCTTGAGTGCGGTGCCGGCGGTGTCGAGCAGCGCGCCGAGCAGGGGCAGGGGAGGCATGACGGTTCTCTCGTTCGAAATGCGGTGGTCGGTTACGACGAACGGGCCGCGTCGGCCCGCATGCGCAGGATCTTCGCGGCGTGTTCGTCGGCGTCGCGCTGTTCGCGCCGGGCGTCGCGTTTCGCTTCCTGCGCGACGCCGCGCGCCTGCAGGATTTCAAACGAGCCGACGGTGCGTTTCTTCTGTTGCCAGTTCGGGCGTGCTTCGTCGATGCGGATTTCGGCCGCGGCCAGCACGCTGCGCTGCTGCGCGATCGCGGCGTCGAGCGTGTCGATGAACGCCTGGAAATTGCGCCAGTTGCCGGCCGGCATCCCATGCTGCGCGGATTGCGAGAAGCGCGCGTGGTATTCGTCGCGGTAGCGCAGCAGCGCGTCGAGCTGCTCGGCGGCCGCGGTGCGGTCGCGCTGCGCGGTGCCGAGCTGCTTCGTGGCGGAGTCGAGATCTTCCTGCGCGCGGTCGAGCAGCAACTGAAGGGGAAAGCCGTGTGCCATCGGAATCAGCCTCCGTAAGCGTCGAACAGTGCATCGAGCCCGGCGAGGCTCGACGCGAACGGCGCGCATTCGCGAAAGCCCTGCTGCAGGAACGCCTCGATGCGCGGATAGAGCGCGATCGCGCGGTCGAGCTGCGCGTCGCGGCCGGGCGCGTAAGCGCCGACCGCGATCAGGTCGCGATTGCGCTGGTAGCGCGACAGCATCTGCTTGAACTGCCGGACGTGGTCGAGATGCGTTTCGTCGATCAGCGCGGTCATCGCGCGGCTGATCGACGCCTCGATGTCGATCGCCGGATAGTGGCCGGCTTCGGCGAGCGCGCGTGACAGCACGACGTGGCCGTCGAGGATCGCGCGCGCCGAATCGGCGATCGGATCCTGCTGGTCGTCGCCTTCGGTCAGCACCGTGTAGAACGCGGTGATCGAGCCGCCGCCTTCCGGCCCGTTGCCGGTGCGCTCGACGAGCGCGGGCAGCTTCGCGAACACCGACGGCGGGTAGCCTTTCGTCGCGGGCGGCTCGCCGATCGCCAGCGCGATCTCGCGCTGCGCCATCGCGTAGCGGGTCAGCGAATCCATCAGCAGCAGCACGTGCTTGCCCTGGTCGCGGAAATACTCGGCGAGCGACGTCGCGTAGGCCGCGCCCTGCATCCGCAGCAGCGGCGACACGTCGGCCGGCGCCGCGACGACGACCGAGCGCGCGAGCCCGTCCTCGCCGAGGATCTGTTCGATGAATTCCTTCACTTCGCGGCCGCGTTCGCCGATCAGACCGATCACGATCACTTCCGCGCTCGTGTAGCGCGCCATCGTGCCGAGCAGCACCGACTTGCCGACGCCGGAGCCCGCGAACAGGCCCATCCGCTGCCCGCGGCCGACGGTGAGCAGCGCGTTGATCGCGCGCACGCCGACGTCGAGCACGTGGTGGATCGGTTCGCGCTCGAGCGGGTTGATCGACGGCGCCGACAGCGGCGCGTCGACCTTCGACGCGAGCGGGCCGAGGCCGTCGAGCGGGCGGCCCGACGCGTCGACGACGCGCCCGAGCATCTCCCAGCCGACCGGCAGCCGCTTCGCGCCCGCGAGCGGATCGGTGACGGGCG
>NZ_JAAGPO010000456.1:0-2393 GCF_017104825.1 Burkholderia sp. Ac-20345
GCCGTGTCGCATGCGCGATTGAATGAATAATCGCGAAGTCAAGTCAATCAAAATGTTTTATGTTTCTCCGGAACCCTTGTCCCGTCTGTTGTGCGAGGATTATCTCCGTACGGAAATGTTCAGCGGTTTGACATGGCGCTTCACATGGGGAAAACGATAATGATAAAAATACCGCACTGCGGCAGAATCTGGAGACGCCTCTCCAGAGCATGACGGCCCGGCTCGCAACCGGCATGCCGCGCGCGAGCAGGATTTCACGATAGACGCTCACGAATCACCGGTAAGGCAGGTAATGACAGCATCGAAAAAATCGTCGACGTCCGCTCAGGCGGGCACTTCTTCGGGCAGCATTGGTTTCGATCCGGCCGCCCAGCCGATGCAGCAGATGTTCGAGTCGTGGTTGAACGCGTGGCGCGGTTTTGCAGATCCGGCACGCGCCGCGACTGCGTCGGCCACCGTGAATCCGTTCGCGACATTCCAGTTTCCGACATCGTTTCCGTTTCAGATGCCGTCGATGCCCGATTTCGGCGCGATGGCGTCGCCGTTCGCCGGGCTGAAGCTGCCGGCCGCCGCGATTCCGCCCGAGCGGCTGCAGGCGCTGCAGGCCGACTACGCGCGCGATTGCATGGCGCTGATGCAGCAGGCAGCCGCCGCGAAGCTCGAGTCGCCCGAACTGAAGGACCGCCGCTTCAGCGGCGATGCGTGGAAGGCGTCGCCGGCGCATGCGTTCGCGGCGGCCTGGTATCTGCTCAACGCGCGCTACCTGCAGGAACTGGCCGACGCGCTGCAGACCGATCCGAAGACGCGCGAGCGCATTCGTTTCACGGTCCAGCAATGGACGGCCGCGGCCGCGCCGAGCAACTTCCTCGCCCTCAATCCCGACGCGCAGAAATCGATCCTCGAGACGCAGGGCGAAAGCCTGCGGCAGGGGATGATGAACCTGCTCGGCGACATGCAGCGCGGCAAGATTTCGCAGACCGACGAATCGCAGTTCGTGGTCGGCAAGAACCTCGGGTGTACTGAAGGTGCGGTCGTCTACGAGAACGACCTGATCCAGCTGATCCAGTACACGCCGAAGACTGGCGAGGTGTTCGAGCGGCCGCTGCTGATCGTGCCGCCCTGCATCAACAAGTTCTACATCCTCGACCTGCAGCCCGAGAATTCGCTCGTCGCGCACGCGCTGTCGAACGGTCATCAGGTGTTCCTCGTGTCGTGGCGCAATGCGGACGCATCGGTCGCGCACAAGACGTGGGACGACTACATGAACGAAGGGCTGCTCGCGGCGATCGACGCCGTGCAGCAGGTCAGCGGCCGTGAGCAGATCAACACGCTCGGCTTCTGCGTCGGCGGCACGATGCTCGCGACCGCGCTCGCGGTGCTCGCCGCGCGCGGCGAACATCCGGCCGCGTCGATGACGCTGCTCACCGCGATGCTCGACTTCACCGACACCGGCATTCTCGACGTATTCGTCGACGAGGCGCACGTGCAGATGCGCGAGCAGACCATCGGCGGCAAGAACGGCACGCAGCCGGGGC
Organism: Burkholderia sp. Ac-20345; assembly: GCF_017104825.1. Taxonomy (NCBI): domain Bacteria; kingdom Pseudomonadati; phylum Pseudomonadota; class Betaproteobacteria; order Burkholderiales; family Burkholderiaceae; genus Burkholderia; species Burkholderia sp. Ac-20345. The sequence goes on from NZ_JAAGPO010000456.1 coordinate 1,536, forward strand.
TGATGCGCGGCGTCGAGTTCGCGAACACGTTCTCGTTCCTGCGGCCGAACGACCTCGTGTGGAACTACGTCGTCGACAACTACCTGAAGGGCCGCACGCCGGCGCCGTTCGACCTGCTGTACTGGAACAGCGATTCGACGAGCCTGCCGGGCCCGATGTACGCGTGGTACCTGCGCAATACCTATCTCGAGAACAAGCTGCGCGAACCGGGTGCGTTGACCGTGTGCGGTGAATCGGTCGACCTGACGCTGATCGACGTGCCGACCTTCATCTACGGCTCGCGCGAGGATCACATCGTGCCGTGGCAGACGGCCTATGCGTCGACGTCGATCCTGTCGGGCCCGCTGAAGTTCGTGCTCGGCGCATCGGGGCACATCGCGGGCGTGATCAATCCGCCGGCGAAGAAGAAGCGCAGCTACTGGGTCAACGACAGCGACCTGCCCGAATCGGCGGACGACTGGTTCGCCGGTGCAGCCGAGCAGCCGGGAAGCTGGTGGACGACCTGGGTCGAATGGCTCGACCAGTACGGCGGCCGCAAGGTGGAGCCGCCTGCCCAGCCCGGTACCGCGCAGTTCCCGGAGATCGAGCCGGCGCCGGGGCGTTACGTGTTGCAGCGCGATTGACGAAAACCGGACAGCGGCGCAGGCTGTCCGGTGCACCGCAGTTTTTTTAACAGGGCCGGTAGCGATGCGCCGTGTCGTGCGGGCCTGGAGGAAAGGGAAATGACGGACGTAGTGATCGTATCGGCCGCGCGGACCGCGGTCGGCAAATTCGGCGGTTCGCTTGCGAAGATTGCGGCGCCCGAGCTGGGCGCGACGGTGATCCGCGCGGTGCTGGAGCGTGCGGGCGTGAAGCCCG
>NZ_JAAGPO010000457.1:0-2208 GCF_017104825.1 Burkholderia sp. Ac-20345
CCCGCCGCGCCTGCCACGCCCGCCACGCATCGCCGGCTGCACGACACGCTGCACGCGCTCGTCGGCCTGCGCCTGTCGCTGTATCCGGCCGCGGCCGGGCAGCCACCGCAGGCGCCGGACGGAGCACGCGCATGATCCCGCTTTCCCATCCGTCTTTCCGACCGCGACCATGATCGGCGAAATCGACATCTTCGGCGTATTCGTGCCGGCCCCGCTCGTGCTGATGCTGATCGCCTACCTGATCAACATCGTCGTGCGCGCCGTACTCGAGCGCGTCGGCTTCTACCGCCTCGTCTGGCACCGTTCGATCTTCGACCTCGGCATCTACGTGTTCGTATTTGCCGCCGTCGTGATCGTTTCCCACCATCTCGTGGCTACCTAACGTGAAAAAAACCTGGCTCTCGGCAGGGCAAATCCTGCTCACCCTGATCGTCGTCGTCGTGGCTGCCGTCGTGCTGTGGCGCACCGTCAACTACTACATGTTCTCGCCGTGGACCCGCGACGGTCACGTGCGCGCCGACGTGATCCAGGTCGCACCGGACGTGGCAGGCCTCATCACGTCGGTTCAGGTCGTCGACAACCAGGAGGTCAAGCGCGGCCAGGTGCTGTTCGTGATCGACCAGGCGCGCTACACGCTCGCGGAACGGCTCGCCGAAGCCACGCTCGCGCAGCGCCGCGCGACGCTCGCCCAGGCGAAGCGCGAATACGCGCGCAACCTGCAGCTCGGCAACCTGGTGGCGAGCGAACAGGTCGAGGAAAGCCGCACGCGTGTCGAACAGGGCGAAGCCGCCGTCGCCGATGCGCAGGTGTCGCTCGACACCGCGAAGCTGAACCTGCAGCGCACGACGATCGTGAGTCCCGTAGACGGCTACCTGAACGACCGCGCGCCGCGCGTCGGCGAATACGTGCCGGCCGGCCGCGCGCTGCTGTCGGTCGTCGACCGCAACTCGTTCCGCGTCGACGGCTACTTCGAGGAAACCAAGCTGCGCGGCATCCACATCGGCCAGCCGGTCGACATCATCGTGATGGGCGAGCCGCATGCGCTGCGCGGCCACGTACAGAGCATCGTCGCCGCGATCGAGGATCGCGACCGCACGCAGGGCGCGAACCTGCTGCCGAACGTGAACCCGGCATTCAGCTGGGTGCGGCTCGCACAGCGCGTGCCGGTGCGCGTTGTGCTCGACGAAGTGCCCGATGATTTCCGGATGATCGCGGGCCGCACCGCGACCGTCTCGATGCGCGAAGCCGACACGCGCCGCAACGAGAAGGCGAAGCCGGCAGCCGGCGCGAGCGCGGCGTCGATCGTCACGCCGGTATCGGCTGCTTCCGGCACGGCTGCCAGCGCAGCAGGAGCATCGCAATGAAGCGGCATGGTCTGCGCCTCGCCGCGACGCTCGCGCCGCTTGCGCTCGCACTCGGCGCGTGCAAGTCCGTCGGCCCCGATTACACGCTGCCGCAGCAGGCGTACGTGAATGCGCCGCTCGCGAACCACGCACTCGACGATGCGAACAACACGCTCGTGTCGCGCGACGCCGTGCCCGGCAACTGGTGGCAACTCTACGACGACCCCGTGCTCGACGCGCTCGTGCGCGATGCACTGAAGTCGAACACCGACCTGCGCGTGGCCGCGGCCAACCTCGCGCGCTCGCGCGCGGCGCTGGAAGTAGCGAGCCAGCAGGGCGGCTTCTCGGGCGGCGCGGAAGCCGCCGTGCAGCGCGCGCAGGAATCGGCCGAGCAATTCCTGCTCGAAAACAAGCTGCCGGTCGTCAACGAAGGCACGGTCGGCATCAACGTGTCGTACGAGATCGACCTGTTCGGCAAGCTGCGGCGCGGCGTCGAAGCCGCGCGCGCGGACAGCGAGGCCGTCAGGGCCGCCGGCGACCTGGCGCGCATCACGGTCGTTGCCGACGTCGTGCGCGCGTACGTCGAATCGTGTTCGGCCGGCGACGAGCTGGCCGTCGCGAAGCAGTCGCTCGCGCTGCAGCAGCAGCGCGTGAAGCTGTCGCAGCGGCTGCGCGATGCCGGGCGCGGCAACCAGACCGACGTGACGCGCGGCGTGACGCAGGTGCGCACCCTCGCCGCCGATATCCCGCGCTTCGAAGGCCGCCGCAAGGTCGCGCAATACCAGCTCGCCGCGCTGCTCGCGCGCTCGCCTGCCGATCTGCCGAAGGCCGTCGCCGAATGCGAGCACCTGCCGAAGCTGCGCCA
>NZ_JAAGPO010000458.1:0-2251 GCF_017104825.1 Burkholderia sp. Ac-20345
CGCCCGGCCAGAACAGCGCGAGCGGATTCGCGAGCACCGTGCGGACGATCGCGGCGACGAGCGCACGCACCTTGGTCGGGCGCAGGCTGCGCGAGCGCACGGCCATCGTGAACGCGAGCGCGAAGCTCACGAGCACGTTGAGGATCGCCATGCTGAGCACGCCGGCGCCCGCCCACCACAGCTCGGGCGTGCCGAGCGCGTCCTTGCCCAGCACGCCGAGCGCGATCCCGATCGAACCGGCCGACAGCGTCACGTGCCGCACCTCGAACGGGAACATGAACACGGTGACGATCGCCGGAATGAGGCCGAGCATCAGGCCGAGGCCGACGTTCGCGACCACGCCGGCCACGTTCGACCGGCAGAAGTGCGCGAGCTTCGCCGCACCGGCCGCGCCGAGCGTGAGGCGCAGCCGGCGGTTGTACGTGAGCGCGTCGCCGACCCGGTGCAGCACGAACCAGTTGTCGGCCCAGCCCGCGAGCAGGCTCGACGCCCACAGCAGCACGCCCGTCAGCGCCGCGTAGAGCGGCGTCGGGCCGAGCAGCGAGAACGAGTGCAGCGTCGCATGGGCCTTCTCCGGCGAGATCAGGTTCGCGTGCAGCAGGTTGCCCGCGAACAGCTGCACCAGCAGGCACACGGGCAGCACGACGAGCACGTTGCCGGAAATCGCGGCCGCCTGCGTGCGGATCAGCGCGATCACGGATGAAACGAACGCCTTCACGCCTTCCTCGTGGCCGGTGTCGTCGAGCTCGCGCGCGAGCGTCGGCGCGGTCATCGCGGGCTGCTTGGTCGCGAGCGTGAAGTGCAGGAAGTGCATCAGCATGAAGCTGGCCGCGTAGTTGACGCCCGCGAGCAGCCCTTCGAGCATCGACTGCAGGTGCGCGCCCGTGATCGCGAACTTCACGCATACGGTCACGACGGTGACGAGGCCGCCGCCCGCGGCCATCCGCAGCATCTTCAGGTACTCGGCGCGGCCGCGCGAGATGTAGTGCTCGCCGGTGTCCGCGTTGGTCTCGACGAGCTTGCGCGCGAACAGCGAGAAGTTGCTGCGCACGAGGTGCGACACGCTCTGGCTGTTGTGGTTCGCGTCGACGAGCTCGGCCGTCAGGTGCGCCATCCCGTGCAGGTCGTCGCGCGCCATCCACGCGTTCAGCAGCATCTCGGCGCGCAGGATGCGCATGCGCATCCGCTCGACCTGGAACACGATGTCGACCGACACGCCGTTGCGGTACAGGTGCGAGAACACGTCGTCGACGGCGATCCGGCATTCGTCGAGCAGTACGCGCAGGTAGTTCACCTCGTGCAGCAGCTTGCTCGGGTCGCCGCCGTCCTCGACGGCCGCGTGCGCGGTCTCGACCGCGAGCATCGCGCGCGTGAGGCGGTAGAACGGCTGCGTTTCGAGCGGCTTGCGCGCATCGTCGTCGGACAGCCGGCTGCGCACCGTCTGCGACAGGCCGGTCGAGCTGATCTGGCAGGTCAGGTTGTGCAGCGCGGCCAGCAGGTCGCGCGAGAACGAGCCCGGCTCGTGGCGCTCTTCGTCGGTAACGTCGAACGAGATCAGCTCGGCCAGGCGCGTGAGGAGATCGTCGGGCAGCGCGTCGATCCATTGCGCGTCTTCCGGCGTCGGGAACATCAGCGTGAAGAGCGCCGACAGCTCGCGGCGGTTCGGCGCGGGCGGGATCAGCGACGAGTCGATCCGCTCGAACAGCGCGCCGAAGAAGCCCGAGTGCACGGGCATGCCGGCGTCGCACAGGAGCGAGATGCCGTCGCAATCGCGCAGGATGCCGCGCAGGATGCGCGCGGCGTGCGCTTTCCACGCGGGATTGCGATCGAGCACGTGGAACAGGTAGCGCAACCGCGCATGGGCCGGATACGCGCGCGCATCGTCGTCGCGATCGGCGGGCGCGTCCTGCGCGGCCTGCATCGTGCCGGTGCGGCGCAGCCAGTGCGCGAGCTCGATCAGCCATTCGCTGCGCTCGGCGTACGACGCATCGGCGTCGGCGTGCGCGAGCAGCGCATCGAGCTGGTGACCGGCATTGCGCGACGCGCGCCACTTCTTGATCAGGGTCGTCAGGGAACGAAACATAAACGGAATAGCGAAAGCCCTCGGCGGGCGGGTTCGGGATGCCGGCCGGGGAAACGGCGCGGCGCCGGGGGAACGGGTGAGACGGGGCCGGTTGCCGGACGATGCGCGGCGACCCGCGATGCGGCTGCCCCGCTGCGGTGCACGCCGATCGCGTGCGGGCGCCGGGAG
>NZ_JAAGPO010000459.1:0-1801 GCF_017104825.1 Burkholderia sp. Ac-20345
TCGCTCAGCACGAACAGGCGGCGGCCGGGCAGCAGGTGACGCGTGAGCGTCGCAAGCGGACGGCCGACGAGCGAAACCGCGCCGACATCCTGCAGCGCCCAGCCGAGGCGCGCGGCCGCGAGCGACAACGACGACGGCGCGGGCAGCACGCGCCATTCGTCGGGGGAAAGCTGGCGCGCGAGCGTGGCGCCGACGCCGAACAGCATCGGGTCGCCGCTGGCGAGCACGCAGACAGGCGCCGGGCGACGCGCGAGCACGCCCGCGAGATCGAACGGCGACGGCCACGTTTCGCGCGCGGCCGGCAGCCGCGCGGGCAGCATGTCGAGATGCCGCTTCGCGCCGACCACGAGCGTCGCGTCGAGCAGCGCGCGGCGCGCGCTGCGTCCGAGCCCCGCGTAACCGTCGTCGCCGATGCCCACTACCGTCAGCCACGCCGTCATGCACCCTTCCCCATCGTTCGATTCCCTACCGTTTGTTGCGATGCGCGGCGGCCGGGCCGCCGCGCGTTGATCCGTTGTCGACCCCGACCCCGATCCCGAGCCGTTTCCGTGCCATGTACGCCACCGCCCGCCGGGGCGATACGGCGACGCTGTCAGCCGCGCGGTGCGCCACCGACCAAGGTCAGTACGCCCAGAACCATGCCGCCGATCGATGTGATCAGCCGCCACCTGAGCGGCCGCGCCCCGCCTTTCCGGTACAGGAACGTTCCGCCCGCCACGATCGGCACGCCGAGGCCGGCGAGCCCGACATTCTTCGGCCACTCGGCCGACGGCGCAAGCGGGATCAGTATGCACGCGAGCAGAACCCATGCGGTGACCGCCAGCAGCCCAGTGCGACGCCCATGCCGAACAGCTCCGTCCTGCCGGGTTTCATGGCGGGTGCCGGCGGTCGCCGATCGGGTGTCGAGCCGCCAATCGTACCATTTGCGAGACAGCGCAAAACCAGCTGCGGCCGTGCTGCGGCGCGGTTGCGCGACGCATCGCCGATGCCGGATCGTCGCGAAAATCGGGTATCCTACGGCCGTTCGTTCGCCGGTGCCCTTCGGGGCCGAAGAGGGAACACAGGGCGCGCCACGCGCCGCTGTGGCTGCCCCCGCAACTGTAGACAGCGAGCCGATCTCCCCCCTCATGCCACTGGTTCCACCGGGAAGGCCGGGAGCCGGCGCCGACCTGTCAGCCAGGAGACCTGCCGGCCAGAAAGTGCGTGCGTGCCAGTCGGCGTCGGGCGGGGTGTACCGATGCGTTGGCCGCGGCGCGACACTGTCCCGGTACCCCGTTGAGTTCCGCCCCCGTTTCCATTCCTGCGTCGCCCATCGTGCGCCCGTCGGCCTGCCCGGGGCTCGTGCGCGTGGTGGCGGCCGCCGACGGCGGGCTGTGCCGGATCAAGCTGCCGGGCGGCCGGCTCGATGCGCGCCAGGCGCGTGCGATCGCCGCCGCCGCGCGTGCATTCGGCTCCGGCGCGAGCGACGCGACCAAGCGCGCGAATCTCCAGCTACGCGGCATTCGCGACGGCGCGGCCGACGCGCTGACGCGCGCGTTGCTCGAAGCGGGTCTCGGTCCGTCCGTCGATGCCACCTCGAATGCAGCGGCCGACGCGGCTGCGCTCGCCGCGAGCGACGACGTCCGGAACGTGATGCTCAGCCCGCTCGCCGGCCATGATCCTGCCGCGCTCGTCGACAGTCGCGCGCTCGCCGCGCCGCTCTTCGCCATGCTGGCGCGCGAGCCACGCCGCGGCGAGCTGTCGCCGAAATTCTCGATCCAGCTCGATGGCGGCGAATCGGTTGCGGCGCTCGATCATCCGC
>NZ_JAAGPO010000460.1:0-270 GCF_017104825.1 Burkholderia sp. Ac-20345
GATCTATCGTGGAGATCTTGGTGGTCGCCGTGTCCTTAAAAAAAAAAAAAAAAAAAAATATACTATTCATCGATAACCTGCTAACTAAACAGATACATAAGCCGTACTTTGAATACTTCAATCAATTATCTATGCCATGCTCCTCGTTAATATGTTTCACAGTCCTGCATCTCAGCGTGGCATACACTACTCTACGTGTAGCATGATACGTACGCACCTACGACTGTCATTTCATGTTCACTTGTATGCCACCTCAATCTATGCTGGTAC
>NZ_JAAGPO010000461.1:0-1948 GCF_017104825.1 Burkholderia sp. Ac-20345
TCCTGTACACGGGCGGCACGCTGCGCGGCCTGCTCGACGCGGCATGCGCGCGCTTCGGCGTCTTCTGGAAATACGAGCAGGGGACGATCCGCTTCTTCTTCACCGATACCCGCACGTTCCAGGTCAACGCGATTCCCGGCGACTCGTCGCTGAACGCGTCGGTGGTGAGCGGCGCGACGAGCGATGGCACGTCGGGCGGCTCGCAGTCCGGCGGCTCGGGCGGCGGCGCGAGCGGCTCGGGCTCCGGCACGACGGGCCTCACCGCGAACAATACGGCGAACACCGCGGTGAATTCGCAGCTGTCCGTGTTCAACGGGCTGCAGAGCGCGATCCTGTCGATGCTGTCGCGCTACGGTAGCTCGGTCGCATCGCCCGCGACCGGCTCGATCTCGGTGACCGACACGCCCGACGTGATCGAGCGCGTCGCCGCGTTCATGACGCAGCAGAACCGCTCGCTGTCGCGGCAGGTGATGCTCAACGTGACGGTGCTCAGCGTGTCGCTGAAGGCGGGCGACGCATACGGGATCGACTGGAGCCTCGTCTACAAGACGGTGTCGGCGCAATTCGGGATCTCCAACCCGTTCACGCCGGCCGCGGTGACGCCCGGCGACTTGTCCGCGACGGTGCTCAGCCCGACGAGCCGCTTCAACGGCACCAAGCTGCTGATTCGCGCGTTGTCGCAGCAGGGGACGGTGCGGCGCAAGACGTCGGCGGCGGTCACGACGCTCAACAACCAGCCGGTGCCCGTGCAGGTCGCGACGCAGACGGGCTATCTCGCGTCGGTGTCGACGACGAACACCGCGAACGTCGGCTCGTCGACCGCGCTCACGCCGGGCGTCGTAACGACGGGCTTCAACATGACGCTGCTGCCGCACGTGCTCGACGATGGCACCGTGATGCTGCAGTTCTCGACGAACATTTCGTCGCTGCTCCAGCTGAAGGAGGTGTCGAGCAGCACGGGCAGCGGCGCGACGCGGATCCAGACGCCCGACGTCGACATGCGCAATTTCCTGCAGCGGGTCGCGATGAAGTCGGGCGAGACGCTCGTCATCAGCGGCTACGAAGGCACGAACGATTCGCTCGACGAGCGCGGCATCGGCACGCCGAAGATGATCGCGCTCGGCGGCGGCTACGAGGCGCAACGCTCGCGTGAGGTAATCGTGATCCTGATCACGCCCGTCACGCAGCGCGGCGGCGCCTGACGGAGCCGGCAATGAGCGCGCAGGTGATTCAAATCGGCCGCCAGCGCTTCGTCGGCGGCTTGTTCTGGCAGTCGCTGTCGAGGCGCAACGAACTGCGCGCCGAAGCAGTCGAGCTCGCGAAGAAGCTGAAGTTCGACCTGATGGTGTTGCGGATCGATCGCGGCGGCGCGGCGGCGGGCTATGCGAACACGCGCGACGGCTTCGCGCCCGGGCATCTGTCGCTCGGCGCGATGGTGTCGCGCGCGATCGCGCTCGAAGGCGCGTTCTACAACGGACGCCGGCAGCCCGCGCCGAACTGGCTCGGCGCGTTCGCGCTGCCCGACGGGCGCTGGGCGTACTTCGCGGTGCGCGACCACGCGTTCATGCCGAACGGCGACTGGGTCGGCACGCGCGAAGAAGCGTTGGAACGGCTTCATACCGATTACGCGTGGGGCGGCTGGAACGTCGTGATCGGCGAGCTGGAACTCGAGAAGCAGGGCTTCCAGAATTTTCAGCCGAAGCGGCTCGACGATCTGCTGCCGCGCCGTGGCGGCAGGCCGCGTACCGAGCGCTGGTGGGCGTTGCGGCCCATCGAGCGGCGCTTGTCGCCGCGCGCCGCGCTGGTCGCCGCGGCGGTCGTGTGCATCGCGGGTGGCGGCGCGTTCGCCTATTGGCATCATCGCGCGAAGGTCGAGGACGAGCAACGCGAGGCGGCGCTCGAACGCGTGCGCGCGGAGCTCGCTGCGCGGCAGGCGAAGAGCGGCCCC
>NZ_JAAGPO010000462.1:0-1975 GCF_017104825.1 Burkholderia sp. Ac-20345
CCCCCGTGCGGGCGTGCTGTGGCTCGTGCTGTTCGCGGCGCTCCTCGTCGTCCTGCCGTTCGCGGCCCGCGCGCTGCGCTCCGATGCGCTCGCCGTGGTCGACGCGTTCTTCCGTACAGGTGCGCTCGTGTTCGGCGGCGGGCACGTGGTGCTGCCGCTGCTGCAGGCGGCCGTCGTCGCGCCCGGCTGGGTCGGCGATGCGGCGTTCCTGGCCGGATATGGCGTCGCGCAGGCCGTGCCGGGGCCGCTGTTCACGTTCTCGGCGTTCCTCGGCGCGTCGCTGCGCAACGCGCCGAACGGCTGGCTCGGCGGCACGATCGCGCTGGTGTCGATTTTCGCGCCGTCGTTCCTGCTGGTGGCCGGCACCGCACCGTTCTGGGAACGGCTGCGCCGCAGCACGCGGATGCAGGCCGCGCTCGCGGGCGTGAACGCGGCCGTCGTGGGGCTGCTGCTCGCCGCGCTCTATCACCCGGTCTGGACCGATACGATCGTGGCGCCGCGCGATCTGGCCGCCGCGCTCGTCGCATTCGTCGCGCTGGTGTTCTGGCGCGTGCCGCCATGGGCCGTCGTGATCGCGAGCGCGGCGCTCGGCTGGGGGCTCGGCATCCTGGCCTGACCGGGCAAACGCGGCAGGTTCCAACGCGACAGAAAACAAAAAAGCCCTCGAAACGAGGGCTTTTTTTGATGGGTGCCGCGCGCCGTAGCAGCGCGCAGGCGCCGGACCTTACGCGAAGTTCTTCGCTGCGAAGTCCCAGTTCACGATGTTCCAGAACGCTTCGACGAACTTCGGACGTGCGTTGCGGTAGTCGATGTAGTACGCGTGTTCCCACACGTCGATCGTCAGCAGTGCCTTGTCGGCGGTCGTCAGCGGCGTTGCCGCGTTGCTCGTCGACACGATGTCGAGCGAACCGTCAGCCTTCTTCACGAGCCATGCCCAGCCCGAACCGAACGTGCCGACCGCGGCCTTCGAGAACGCTTCCTTGAAGGCGTCGTACGAACCCCACTTCGCGTTGATCGCGTCGCCCAGCGCGCCCGTCGGTGCGCCGCCGCCGTTCGGCGACAGGCTGTTCCAGAAGAACGTGTGGTTCCAGATTTGCGCGGCGTTGTTGAAGATGCCGCCCGACGACTTCTTCACGATCTCTTCCAGCGACAGGTTTTCGAATTCCGTGCCCGGGATCAGATTGTTCAGGTTCGTCACATAAGCCTGATGATGCTTGCCGTAGTGGTACTGGATCGTCTCGAGCGAGATGGTCGGCGCGAGTGCGTCTTCAGCGTACGGGAGCGGCGGGAGCGTATGAGCCATGGCGATTCCTTCGTTGAGTATGTAGGGAGGCTGTGTTGGATGCTGCCGAGCGTCCGATTGTAGGCGAGGACGAATAACCCCGCAAACTCACGGGCCATTTATCCGCGGTATGCGGAAAAGCGATGTTGGCGCATCGTCCGGCGGGACGAGCCGGCGATGCGCAGCATCCGTTTCAGCGCGGTTTGCCCGTCGCGCGACCTTTGCTGCACGCGCACCGGTTACGTCAGATCGTATCGGTCAGCCGCGGCTGCACATCGGCCAGCGACACGTCGGCCGAGCCTTCCGCGAGGTGCACGGTCAGGCGGCGCTGCGGCTTCAGCGCGTTCGGCGTGCGCACCGCGCGGCCCGTCTGTGCATCGATCAGCGCCGCATAGCCGCGCTCGAGCGTGCGCTGCGGGCTCAGCACCTCGAGCCTTGCCGCACAGGCTGACACGCGAGCCGTGTCGCGTTCGTGACGGCGCTGCAAGGCGAGCGCAAGACGCTGCGACAGCCCCGCGAGCGTCTGGCGCGCCTGCGACGGATCGGGCCGTGCGCGCTGCCAGCGCAGTTGCGCGAGCGCGAAACGCGCGCGCGCGTCGCGCACCGGCCGCGACGCCGCCGACGCAAGCCGCACCGCGAGCTGCTCGACGTGCGTGCGCTGCCGCTGCAGCCGCTCGGCCGGGCTCACCAGCC
>NZ_JAAGPO010000044.1:0-64629 GCF_017104825.1 Burkholderia sp. Ac-20345
CGAGCCGCCGAAGCGCGCAGCCGGCGTGAAGGTGCCGGACGTGAAGACGCTGGTCGAGAAGCTGAAGACCGAAGCCAAGGTGCTGTAAGAGGGAGCGGAAAGAAATGACGATTCTGGTGATTGCAGAACACGACAACGCGTCGATCAAGGCCGCGACGCTGAACACGGTGGCGGCGGCGGCGAAGATCGGCGGCGACATCCACGTGCTGGTCGCGGGCCACAATGCGCAAGGCGCAGCCGATGCGGCAGCGAAGATCGCAGGTGTGTCGAAGGTACTTCTAGCCGACGCGCCGCAACTCGAAGCGGGCCTCGCGGAAAACGTCGAAGCGACCGCGCTGAACATCGCGAAGGACTACTCGCACATCCTCGCGCCGGCGACGGCCTACGGCAAGAACATCGCGCCGCGCATTGCCGCGAAGCTGGACGTCGCGCAGATCTCGGACATCACGGCGGTCGATTCGGCCGACACGTTCGAGCGCCCGATCTACGCAGGCAACGCGATTGCGACGGTGCAGTCGAGCGATCCGATCAAGGTCATCACCGTGCGTGCGACGGGTTTCGATCCGGTGGCAGAGGAAGGCGGCAGCGCATCGGTCGAGAAGATCGAAGCGGCGGCCGACGCAGGCAAGTCGCAGTTCGTGAGCCGTGAAGTGATGAAGCTGGACCGTCCGGAGCTCACCAGCGCGAAGATCATCGTGTCGGGCGGCCGCGGTCTGGGCAGCGGCGAAAACTACACGAAGGTGCTGGAGCCGCTGGCGGACAAGCTGAGCGCGGCACTGGGCGCATCGCGCGCGGCAGTCGACGCCGGCTACGTGCCGAACGACTACCAGGTCGGCCAGACCGGCAAGATCGTCGCGCCGCAGCTGTACATCGCGGTCGGTATCTCGGGTGCCATTCAGCATCTGGCCGGCATGAAGGATTCGAAGGTGATCGTTGCGATCAACAAGGATGAGGAAGCACCGATCTTCGGCGTGGCCGACTACGGTCTCGTCGGCGATCTGTTCACGCTCGTGCCGGAACTGAACGCCGCGTTGCTGGATGGCTGAGTTCCGCGCGTCAATGTCGACTGGAGGACGGAGCATGAGTCTTCTCGACGACTTGCAGAAGGTCAGGGCGGAGGCGGCGCGCGCCGCCAACGTCGAAGACGCCACGATCTGGCGATGGTTCTCGCCATTGCTGGAGGAACGTCGCATTCGCTGGTGTCTCGCCGGAGAGAATTGGCTCGTCAGCGTCGACAACCGCCACGTTGCGACCCATCGAAGTTTCGACTGTGCGATTCGAATGGCGAAGGAAAACACCGAGCAATTCGTGATGCGTCGGGAATTGCGGGCGGCGGAAAAGCACCGAGTCGCGTGACGGCCGTGTTGCCGGCCATCCCGCGACCCGACGATTCACCCGACGCGCGATGCGTCGCGACGATCAGTGTCCGGCGTCCCGCACCGACCGATAGCTTCCTCCCGTATCGCGAGCGACCTGCGTGAGCAGTAGTGCGAGGCCAATGGCCGACGCGATCGCACCGGTTGCACCGGTCGAAGCGATACCGACATGGTCGATTGTCACGCCGCCGAGCAGCGAGCCCAACGCAATGCCCGAATTGAAGCCAGCGATGTTCAGGCCCGCAGCTACGCCATGGGCATTCGGGATGTGTGCCTCGGCAACGCTGATCAGGCGCGCCTGTAGTGCCGGCACCGCCGCGAACGTGAACAGGCCGAGCAATGCGACGAGTACCGCCATGCTGACCGGCGACGAGACGAACAACCACATGCCAAGCACGGCAAGAGCGATGCCGGCGATCAACAATGTGCTCGCGCGATTGACTCCGAGCCTGTCGGTCATCTTACCGCCCATGACGTTGCCGACAGCCGCGAGCACACCGTAGATCATCATGAAAATGCTGACGGTATTTGCGCTGAGTTTGGTCACCTGGGTCAGCATCGGCGCGATGTAGGTATATGCAGCGAACGATCCCGCGTAGCCGAACACCGTGACGAGTGCGCCGGCCAGCAGCTTGCCGTTAAACAGCGCCTTGAGTGCGGTCATCGTCGATTGCTTCGTACCGTGGTCGGGGTTGATCGGGTCACGCATGCCGATCAGCAGGCCAACGAAGCCGAGCGCGCCAAATGCACCGATGGCGGCAAGTACCGGGCGCCACGAGATCGTCGCGCCGAGATAGGTACTGACCGGCACGCCGATCGCCATGGCGAGCGTGAAGCCCCCGAACACAACGGCAACAGCGCTGCCCGACTTCTTCGAACCGGCAAGCCGTGCGGCTGTGCTCGATGCAACGGCGAGGAACAGCCCATGCCCGATGCCCGCGACGAAGCGGGCAACGAGCAGCATGTGCAGATTGGTAGCGGTGGCAGCGAAGAGGCTTCCCGCGGCGAATACGAGCGTAGTCACGAGCATGACGCGCTTGCGAGACCAGTTCGCGGTCATTGCGGTCAGAATCGGGGCCGAGAAGGTAGCGCCGAGCGCGTATGCGGTAATGGCCGTGCCGGTTTGGGCGATATCGACGCCGAGCGTTCCGGCCATCGCGTCCGTCAACCCGATCGGGACGAATTCGGCCAATCCGAGCGCAAACGCACTCAGTGCAAAGATGTAAATGACGAATGGCATGACGGGACCTACACAAGTTGAGGGAGAAACCGAGCGGCACTCGGGATTACCCTAGTGTAGGGATGCATCAGCCATAAATGAAATAACGCTTTTTGGGCGCTGGGATAATTTCCCTTATGGCAGAGCGACTGAGATCACGATGCGTTGAACGTCTGCAACAGATAGTCCCGCGCGTGGACGATACGCGGGGTTCGCATTGCGCTCTGGCTCCAAACGAGATACAGGTTGTTGGTCGGTGCGGTCTCCAATGCGGTTAGCGCTACCAAGCGGCCAGACTCCAATGACTCGGCGCAGAGATAGTCCGGCAGGACTGTCCAGCCGTGCCCGCCGGCCACGAGGCGTTCGATGATCCGCAAGTCAGGAATCGTCAACGATGCTTGAATCGTCGGTGCCATCTGGAACAGGGAAGTCCAGACCGGGCGGATCAGCGCAAGGTCCTCGTCGTAGGCGATGATCGGCAGCGCGGACAGCATTTCTACCGTCGGATGTTTTCCGATCCGCTCCGCGAGTTCCGGAGCAAGAACGAGCAGAAAGCGCTCAGTCAGAAGACGCGCAAAGCCGTGCGACGCCGTATCCGGCATGGACGCCGTAATTGCGAGATCCGCCGTGCCATCATTGAGCAACTGGTAGATGCGATCACGGTTGCCGATATGAAATCGAATCAGGAAGCCTTGCTGCATCAGTGGGGCAAGCGTCGACGCCACATGCGCGCAGATGAAATCGGACGGGCCGACGAGATGTAACGTACCGCCGGGTGATGCGCTCGACCGGTAGGACGCGAGCTTCGTTTCGAGTCCGTCGAGATACGGCGCAACGGATCTTGCCAGCTCGTCGGCGGCTTCCGTCGGCAGCACGCCACGGGCGCGCCTGACGAACAGCGGCTTTCCGACCAGTGCCTCCAGCGCCTGGATATGCATCGACGCTGCTGGCTGGGTAATGCCTAACTGGTCGGCAGCCTTGGAGAACGATTTCAATCGGTATGCGTCGAGAAACGTTCTCAGATGGGTAAGGTGGCTCATGTCTGTTCGAATGATGTGCCCAACGTTGCACCGGGCATGCACCTGCGATACACGTATCGGCAAGCCGTGTCATGCGAAAACTCGCTGTACCCGGACCGACTAAGCAGACAACGATTCTACGGTTTTTGTGCGGAGCAAAGACGAAGGGGGCCGGAAAACGACCCCGCACCCTTCGCCAGTCTGCCTGCTTGGTCCAGCGAAGGGCCGGTGTGTGCGCCGACGACACTTTGTCGTCGATCCGCACAACCCTTGCTCGGTACCGAGCCTGCCAGCTCATCGCTCGCCGATCGCGATGAACGCATTTGCCGCGCCGTTTTCGCCGCACGATACATCCGCTCATTCCGGGAAGCGCATATCGCCACGTCGCTCGTCTGCGCGAGTCGAGATGATTCTTCTGCAGATTCCCGAAGCAAGCCATTCCTCTCATTCGTCATCGGTCGATCGCGCAGTTTGCGGCACGATCCGATTCCTTTCACCCGTCGAATCCACAAAGTGACGCGTGGTCACGCGGAAACCGAACACGCCGATATGTCGGCTGCAACGACAGGCGATCGACGGTGTGTCTTTTCCACGGCCACTGATCGGTGAAATGCGACATGAATGCAATCGCGCGACTTCCGCTCGAGCCGACCAGACCCACACCCAGCTCACGCTTGATGCGCAGTGAAACGGCCTTTGGCACGGATATCGCTTAGATCGATTTGCATGGCCCGCGACGGCATGCCCCGGCCTGCCGATTCAGCGCTGAGGCCACGTGAGAGAAAACGAAACTGGAGACGAGAATGGAAGTTGTGCGCGCTAGCCACACGAGACATGTGGCCATGGACGAGTCGATCGACGAGAAACGGAAGAGCGCCATCAAAGGCGCGGTGTTTTCCGAGTTCATCGACATGTTCGACATCTATCTACCGGTGATCATCCTCGCACCGATACAGTCGTATTTTCTGCCGAAGAATGTGTCCGGCGGTCACCAGGCAATTCTGGAGTCTCTGGTCTTCATCACGACGCTGCTGGGTCGCCCGCTCGGCGCGATCCTGTTCGGCCGGATCGCGGATCGTGTCGGTCGACGCACCGCGTCGATCCTGTCGGTGACCGGGTTCGGCGTCGCTACCTTGCTGATTGCCCTCATTCCCGGTTACGCGTCGATCGGCATTGCGTCGTACTGGCTGCTGGTCCTCCTGCGGTTTGTCGATGGCATATTCCTCGGCGGTGGATATACCGGTGCTCTACCGCTCGCGATCGAATATTCGCGGAAGGAACAGCGCGGCCTGGTTGGCGGCCTGATCCTGGCGGGATTCCCGGCAGCGTATGTCGCGATCAACGTCATGGCGATGGTCATGTTCGAATTGTTCCCGCTCGGGGGCCCCGATTCGCCGTACGCCATGTGGGGCTGGCGCATTCCATTCATCGTCGGCGCGGCGATGGCCGGGTTCCTGGCCGTGTACTACGTCCGCAAGGTATCGGAGTCCGAAGTGTGGGCCGGAAAA
This sequence comes from Burkholderia sp. Ac-20345, assembly GCF_017104825.1. Taxonomy (NCBI): domain Bacteria; kingdom Pseudomonadati; phylum Pseudomonadota; class Betaproteobacteria; order Burkholderiales; family Burkholderiaceae; genus Burkholderia; species Burkholderia sp. Ac-20345. The sequence continues at coordinate 5,123 of NZ_JAAGPO010000044.1, forward strand.
TCGGCGCACAAGCCTCAGGCGACGTCCGCGGCTCGACTCGTCAGCGGCCAGCAGTGTCGAAACCTGATGCAGGTCCTGCTGATGATGACTGGCTTCTGGCTCACGCAAAACGTGGTGGGATTGTTCTTGCCGACAGGCATCCTGCTGAAGACTCTGCACCTCTCGGCCTTCGAGATGACGGCCACGCTGATGATCTCCTACGCCGTGCTCTGTCTTGCCTATGTCGGCGCCGGGATGTTGGGGCAATGGGTCGGTAGACGGACGATGCTGGCCGCGATCGGCACACTTTCGTCGACGGTCGGTGCCGTTCTGCTTTACGCACTGATCGAAGCGAAGGGCGCGAGCCTCGTTCACATAGGCTTGCTCGTCTGCGGCCTCGCCATCACGGTCAGTTCAGCGTGGGCGGTCATCGTCACCTATATTAACGAACGCTTCGCCACCGGTGTTCGTGCTACGGGGTTCGGCGTCGGCTACAGCCTGTCGGTGATCATTCCGTCTTTCTACGCGTTCTACATGAACTGGCTCGGTGCCCTGATTCCATCTCGATATGCACCGATCGCGCTGCTCGTGATCGGTGGGATCGTCGCTTGCGTCGGTGCGCTCATGGGGCCGGAGACGAAGAACGCGGATCTTTGAGTGTCCAGACGCTGACGAACATCGGGATACCCAGATCGAGTACCGTCGACGAGACAGGCATGGATCTTTACTACGACATGAGACAAACAAGGATCAATGCGGCACGCGCTGCCAACGACGAAGACGCAGCTGTCTGGCGCTGGTTCTCGTCGCTACTCGAGGAGCGGCGTATTCGCTGGTGCGTCTCCGGAGAAAGCTGGTTCGTCAGCGTCGATAACCGACATGTCGCAACGGAATACAGCTTCGACAGCGCAATCCGTGCCGCGAAGGACAACTCGGATCAGCCGAGTGTGCAAAGAAATGTGCGCCGGATGGCGTGACAACAACCCGTGCGTCACCAGTCGCGCTGGCGGTCGTCACGCGCCGCCTTCGTCAATGCACGTCGAGATACCCGTGAATCTGTGCGATCGCGGCCGCACCTTCTCCGACTGCCGCGGCGACGCGCTTGATCGAACCGGCGCGGACGTCGCCAATCGCGAACACGCCCGGCGCACTGGTCTGCAGTGGAAAGGCGCGATCGCGACTGCCTGGCACGTCGGTGCCGGTTAGGACGAATCCCTTGCTGTCGACCGTGACGCCGCAACCGCTCAACCATCCGGTATTCGGCTCTGCACCCGTGAACAGGAACAGATGATGGACCTCAAGTCGCATTTCGCTGCCGTCGTCACGCGAGCGATAACGCACTTCCTCGAGCCGATCCGCGCCGTCGAGGGCCGTGACGTCGACACGCGAATGAATTGTCACGTTCGGCAGCGACGTGACGCGCTCGATCAAATAGCGTGACATGCTCTGATCGAGATTCGGTGCCCGAATCAGCACATGAACGTGGGCAGCGTGAGACGCGAGGAACACGGCCGCCTGTCCGGCCGAGTTGCCTCCGCCAATGATGATCACCGGTTCGTTCCGACAGAGGCGGGCTTCGATGGGTGTGGCCCAGTAGTAGATTCCTCGACCCTCAAAGCGCTCACTGCCTTCGAATGCCGGTCTTCGATAGCGCGCGCCGCTTGCGATGACCACCGCACGTGCTCCGATGCGTCGGCCATCCTCCAGTTCGATCGAGAGCGGAGCCGCATCGCAATGCAGCGACTTGGCCGCACACGGTATGCCGATATGAACGCCGAATTTCTGTGCCTGATTGAAAGCCCGCCCGGCAAGCGCCTGCCCGGAAATGCCGGTCGGAAACCCGAGGTAATTTTCGATACGTGCGCTCGTGCCGGCCTGCCCGCCGGGGGCGCGGGCGTCGAATACGGCGACCGACAGGCCCTCGGATGCGGCATAGACGGATGCCGCCAGCCCCGCCGGTCCGGCGCCGACGATGATCACGTCGTAGACATGCGTCGGATCGAATTCGGGCATCAGCCCCAGACACGACGCCAGTTGGCCTTCGTCCGGGCAGCGGAGCATTTGGCCATTCGGGCAGATCACCAGCGGGAAGTCGTCCGGCTTCGGGCATAGATGCTCAAGAAATGCGACGGCGTCGGCATCGCGGTCGCTGTCCAGCGTCAGGTGGGGATGACTGTTGCGTCGCAGGAAATTCTCGAGCGCGACGAGCCGCGCGTTTCCGCATGTGCCGACGAGGACGGGACCATCCCGGCGCTCGATGGCGGCGACGCGCCTCAGAATGAGCGCACGCGTGATCTTCTCGCCGAGGTCCGCTTCGGCAATGATCAGCGCGCGCAGACGTTCGGTGGGCAGCAGCAGCGCCTCCACGTCATCGATCGCCCGCACGTCGACCAGTGCGGGCTTGCCGGACAGTTGACCGATATCCGAACTGAACTCGCCGGGTTGCATTCGCGCCCGCACCACATGTTCGCGGCCCAGGCCATCACGCCCCGTCACGCGGACACTACCTGACAGCAACACGAACATGCCCGGACTGACGCTTCCTGCGCGATAGAGCTCTTCGCCGGCACGGCGGCGCGACGGACTCGCAAAGCGCCGCATCCGGTCGACTTCGGCGCTGGTCAGTATCGGGTACTGCTGATAGTGGCGAGGATTGTGGCGTGCGCCGTCGTCATCTGCGTCCGCGCGCGTGCCGGTCCCATCCGACGCCTGATTCGTCGCCGTCCCCATCGGGTCAGTGATATCGCCGTTCATCCCAGTTCTCCTGATTGGCGTCATGCGTGAGCAGAAGCAAGCAGCGATGCAGCACCCGTTTCCAACCGCGATGATTCGGCCGGCCGGACGCCGAAATTGTACCGCCGGCACACGATGCCTCGATACGCAATTTCCTGCGCATGCGTTGCTCGGAAACTTCACCGCAAGCACCGTCTGCTGGGGGCTCGCCCGGCCAAGCGAAACGTTCGTTTCGCCTTTCCCGATCCGCCGAAACATGCGTTCTGATTGCGCCGTGCACGTCACGTCAAGTCGACAGCAAATGCCCTAATTGGCTGGCTATATTGCTTCACCATCCTGATCAATTCAATCGGATGGCTCGCGAACAAAGGTGGTCAACTCAACATCTGGGACGTCGATATGAAGAACTCCGCAACACGCAGTACGGCGTTGTTAGTGTCGTTCATGGTCTTGAATGTTTCATCGCTCGCCACCGCCGCCACGACGCAGGTGGTCAAGCTAGGTCTGGCGGGTCCGCTCACCGGTGTTGTCGCGCACGTCGGCAGGGACGTCCGGAATGGGGCAAAGCTCGCCGTCGACGAAGCCAATGCAAAGGGCTTGGTCATCGATGGCAAGAAGATCGACCTGCAGCTCGAAGTCGAAGACGACGCCGGGGATCCGCGACTTGCCACCCAAGTCGCGCAGAAGCTCGTCGACGACAAGGTCGTCGCCGTGATCGGTCACGTGCAGTCCGGCACGACGATTCCCGCGTCGCGGATCTATCGTGATGCCGGCATCACGGAGATCTCGCCGTCGGCCACGAATCCCCTCTATACGCAGCAGGGGTTCAAGACAACCTTCCGCGTGATGGCCACCGATGCGCAACAAGGCCCTGCGCTTGCGGCCTATGCGTCCAAGCAAATGAATGCGAAGACTGTCGCGATCGTGGACGACGCCACGGCTTACGGGCAAGGGCTAGCCGACGAATTTTCCCGAAGCGCAAAGGCGCTCGGGATCAAGATTCTGTCGCGTGATGCCAGCACCGACAAGACCGTCGATTTCAAGGGCATCCTGACGAAGATCAAGAACGAGAACCCCGATCTGATCATGTATGGCGGATCCGACGGAGCGGGGCCGCAGCTCGTGAAGCAGGCCTATCAGCTCGGCCTGCGCGCTCGGGTTCTCTCTGGCGACGGCATGTGCACGGAACGCTTCGCCACGATGGCCGGCGACGCCGCATCGAAACTGACGTGTTCAGAAGCCGGCCTTCCGATCGAGAAAATGCCCGGCGGTGTCGAGTTCAAGAAAAAATACATGAACGCCTTCAATCAAAAAATCGAAGGATTCGCGCCGTTCTCGTACGACGCGGTCAATGTCGTTATCGACGCGATGAAACGCGCGAACTCGACGGATCCGGCGAAGATCCTCGACGCGATGTCGACAACGCAATACGACGGCGTCATCGGCCCCATCTCGTTCGACGAAAAAGGCGATCTGAAACAGAAGGGGATTTCGATCTACGAATACCGCGGTGGAACGAAGACGCTGCTGAACGTGATGAAGCTGTAACCGCGCGACAGATACCGCCTACCCGAGTACGGACAATTTGCCTGGAGCATCAACATGACTGAGCCTGTCGTACGCTATTCGAAAAGAATGCGGTTGGTCAAACCTTCCGCGATCCGGGAACTGCACCTGCTTGAACACGATCCCGAAATCATCTCGTTCTGCGGCGGATATCCGGATGCTTCGTTGTTCCCGGTCAGCCATCTCCGCGAAGCCTACGGCGCCGTCATCGAGCGGGACCCGCTGGCATTCCAGTACACGCATTCCCAGGGCGACCTGTCGCTTCGGCAAAAGATCGTCGCAAAAATGCGCCGGGACGGCGTGTCGTGTGACGAGGACGACGTCCTGGTGCTTCATGGCGCACAGCAGGGGCTCGATCTCCTCGGCAAGCTGTTCATCGACGAAGGCGACACCATTCTCGTCGAGGCCCCAACATTTCTCGGCGCACTGATCTCGTTCAACGCCTACGCGCCGCGGTACGTCGGGATTCCAATGGACGAGCGCGGCATCGATACCGATCGTCTGGACGAGATTCTCTGGCGCACCACCGGCGTGAAGTTCATGTATGTCATACCGGACTTCCAGAACCCAGCCGGCGTCACGCTGAGCCTCGAACGCCGCAAGCGACTCGTCGAACTGGCCGAGCAGCACGACTTCTACATCGTCGAGGATTCACCGTACCGGGACATCCGTTTTTCCGGGCAATCCGTGCCGCCGATCAAGCATTTCGACGTCAGTGGACGCGTGATCTTCGTCGGCAGCTTCTCGAAGAGCCTTGTTCCCGGCATGCGACTCGGGTGGGTGGTCGGCAACCCTGACCTTGTCCGCAACCTTGCGCAGTTGAAGCAAGCCGCCGATACGCAATGCAGCACGGTCAACATGAAAGTGGCGAACGCCTATCTCGAGTCGTTCGATCACGACACCCACGTGGAGCGGCTGATCGGCGGCTATAGGAAGAAGAAGCAGCTGATGCTCGACGTCATCCGTGCGTCCTTTCCGGATTGTGTCGCTTACACGAATCCGGAGGGCGGGATGTTCACGTGGCTGACCTTCCCCGAGACTTTCGACGCGGACGCATTCCTGAAGAACGTCCTGCTACCGAAATCGAAAGTCGCGTACGTGCCGGGCATGCATTTCTTTGCGGGCGAGGGTCCAGTGCCCGTCAATCACGCGAGGCTGAGCTACTCGGCAACGGCCGAGTCCGCGATCATCGACGGCATCGCAAGAATGGGCAAGCAACTCCACGTGCATTTGCGTTGAGGCCCGTGGCTCCATCCGTTGACCACGTCGCACATGGAAAACTTTTCCCAAGAATATGCAATCCGTCAGCAAGGACGGGCAAGACGGCCACACCAGCGCAACGATAAAGTGATTTCCACCGTTCCGGTTGCTGCACCCATGCGAGGTTTTTCCTGTGATGACCCAGCTGTACGCTCAACAGTCCGACTGTGTTGCTTCAAGCCCGCGCTTTGCCTCCCGGCTGGCGACGACGAACGATCTGACGAGCCGTTTTGTCGCTGCCGCGAATGCGCCTGACCTGATCAACCTCGCCGGCGGGTTGCCGGCCGCCGAGGCGGACGGCGGCATGTTCGTGTGGGCAACGGCACGTCACGCATCGATCGACACCGATCGCCTCGTTCCGGTTGCGATGAACACAGGCGTCATGGTGGGGCCGAGCAGCGTATTCGACCCGTGGGGGCAAAACCGCCACGCGCTGCGGCTCAACTTCACGCTCAACGCGCCGGAGCGCCTGGTCGACGGCGTCCGTCGACTGGCACAGGCGGTACGCATCCTGCAGCGCCAACGGTGATCGCGCCGCTTCGGCCAGCGCGGAAATACGGCCGCATGCGCCGGCACCGTCACGGCTGGCCGGATGCATCCTCCCATTCGACAGACACGCTTTTGAAGAGTTGAACTCGCGATGATCAAACTATCCGAATCCATCGAGATTGCCGCGCCGGTCACCGACGTCTGGCCGATTCTGGCCGATCCCGCACAGGTGGTCGGCTGCGTACCGGGCATGACTTTGACGTCCGACAAGGGCAACGGCGTCTACGACGGAACGATATCGGTCAAGTTCGGGCCGACGGTCGCGAACTTCCGCGGGCAGTCGCGGCTCGTGTATGACCACGTGGCCAAATCCTGCGATATCGAGGCCGGTGGGGTCGACCAGAAGGGATCGACGCGCGCGATGGCCTCCGCGCATATCGTCGCGTCGGGCACGAACGTCACCACCGTGGTCATCGATGGCGGCTTCAACGTGACCGGGCCTCTGGCGCAATTCGCGCGCTCGGGCGGGGTGTTCGTCGCCAGGGCGCTGCTCGAGGAGTTCGTTGCCAACCTGACCCAGCGCCTCGAACTCAATCACGCGCCGGCTGGCATGCCGATTCCCGATGCCGTCCACGCGCCGCAGGCAACCGCGACCGCCCCGTCACAAATCAGTGGTTTCCGTCTTCTGCGGGCAGCCCTGCGCGGCTGGCTGAAGAATCTTTTCCGTCGAAAATAAAGCAAGGATACCGTCATGCTTTCGCAACCCGAAGAACTCAACTACCAGCTTCTGGCCAAGGCTTTCGCAGCAGAGGGCGTCGACACCGCCTTCCATCTGATGGGCGACGGCAACATGTACTGGGCGACATCGCTGACGCGCGATTGCGGGGTGCGGGCGATTCACGCTCGCCACGAGAATTGCGCCGTTGCGATGGCGGACGCGTACAGCCGCGCGACGGGGAAACTCGGCATCGCTTCCGTGACGTGCGGACCGGGCTTCACGCCGACGGTCACCTCGCTGACGGTCGCCGCGCGCGGCAACGTGCCGCTGATCCTGTTCGCGGGCGATACCCCGATCACCGACCTGTTCCACAACCAGGCATTCGATCTCGGGCCCGTCGTCGAAAAGACGGGGGCACGCTACATTCCTTTGCGGCATCCGGATCGCATGCTGAACGACGTGCGAGAAGCCTTCTACATCGCACGCTATGAGCGAACGCCCGTCGTGCTGGGTGTCCCGCTCGACCTGCAGATGTCCGCGGCCGCATGGGGCGTCGAATACATCCCATCCGCCGACCTGATGCCACGCCCGCAACGCATCCAGCCCGATCCGGAACTGGTCGGCGAAGCCGCGGCCATGCTGGCCCAGGCCGAACGTCCGATCGTGGTCGCCGGCTATGGCGCCTACCGCTCGGGGGCCATTCCGGAGCTCACCGCGCTGGCGCAGCATGCCGGCGCGCTCGTGGCGACTTCGCTGCGTGCGAAAGGCGCCTTTCACGACAATCCGTTCAATCTCGATGTGGCGGGGTCGTTCGCCAGTCCGTACGCACATGAACTCTTTGCGGACGCCGACATGATCCTGTCCGCCGGTGCGGGCCTCGGAAGCTTCACGACGGAGGCAGGCTATCTCTTTCCGAACGCAAAGGTCGTGCAGATCGACACGCGCCCGCGCGGCCTCTGGCAAGGCAGTCGGACCGCGGATCTCCACATCGCCGCGGACGCGAAGGCCGGCGTGCAGGCTATCACGACCGAGTTTCGTCAACTGACGCCGGCACGCACCGGCTATCGGCGGCCCGACATCGCCGAGCGCCTCGCCAGTGACGTACAGGACGACAAGCCGTTCGATCTGGAGCCCAATACGCTCGATCCGCGCGAAGCCGTCAACGAGCTCGACCGAGTGATTCCGAAGGACTGGGACATCGTGATGGGATGCGCGCATTTCTTCACGATCGCCGGTCCCACGCTCAAGGGGCGGGCTGCCGATCGTTACCACTTCTTCACCGAGTTCGGCGCGATCGGGCAGGCTCTTCCTGCGGCCGTCGCCGTGGCCGCGGCCCGCGGCAACGGCAAGGTTTGCCTGATCGAAGGCGAGGGCAGCCTGCTCATGCAGATCCAGGAACTCGAAACGCTCGCTCGCCACGGGATCAAGCTCCTGATCCTGACGTTCAACGACGGTGCGTATGGCGCCGAGATCCACAAGCTCGTACCAAAGGGCATTACGCCGGAGGAAGCAACGTTCGGCCGGCCGAATCTGGCTGCTGTCGCTCAGGCGTTTGGCCTGCGGGGAGCCACTGTCGACCAGCCCGGCAAGCTCTCCCAATTGTTCACCGACCACGAGCGCGGCAGCACGGCGAGCCTGCTGGACCTCCACATTTCCAGGACGGTTCCGTCGATCTCTTATCGTCGCGTCTATTTTGGCGAAGTCTGACATCAGTCACCCAGCGAGATCGAGCGACACATTTTTGGAGGAAGTTGCATGGCACACGTTGTCCGCTTTCACACCCACGGTGGTCCCGACGTTCTTTCATTCGAGGAAGCCGAGGTCGACGAACCTCTGCCTCACGAATTGCGCGTGACTCAGACCCGATGCGGCGTGAACTTTATCGATACCTATGTTCGCTCCGGCCTGTATCCGGTCGAACTGCCGTACATCCCCGGTCAGGAAGGCGTCGGGACGGTCACGGCCATCGGGTCGGATGTCACCGGCTTTGCTGTAGGTGATCGCGTCACCTATTCAACGATGGGCGGCGGCGGTTACGCCTCCGAACGGCTCATCGAAGCCGATCTGGCCTTTAAGGTGCCTGCGTGGATTAGCGATGAAGTCGCTGCCGCGCTCACCATGAAAGGCATGACGGTTCAAATGCTGATCCGACAAACGTATCCGGTGGAAGCCGGCAAGGTGATGCTCGTGCATGCAGCGGCGGGCGGCGTCGGCACATTGCTTTGCCAGTGGGCATCACGCCTCGGCGCAACGATCATCGGCACCGTCGGATCAGACGACAAAGTGGACATCGCTCGGAAGAATGGGTGCCACGACGTCATCGTCTACACGCGCGAGAACTTTGCCGAACGCGTCAAGGCAATCACAAAGGGCGACTTGTGCGACGTCGTGTATGACGGCGTGGGAAAGACGACTGCGATGGGTTCGCTCGATTGCCTGAAACCGTTGGGCATGTTTGTCAGCTACGGGAACGCGTCGGGGCCCGTCGACGGCTTCAGCTTGCTGGAACTGGCCAAGCGCGGCTCGCTGTTCGTCACTCGTCCGATGCTGCCTGACTATGCATCGACGCGGGCAAAGCGCGTTGCGATGGCCGACGAGTTTTTCGAGACGTTGAAAGACGGCACCGTGACAGGACCTTCGATCAAGCCATTCGAGTTGAGCAAAGCCGCCGCCGCGCACCGTGAGCTGGAAAGCCGCCACACCGCCGGCAGTCTCGTTCTCGTCCCGTAGTCGGGGGGAGCGCAGCCTGGCATCCGACCCGATGCCAGGCGTGTTTCGCGATTCGTCGAGAGGTGAGGAATGGCCAAGGGATACTGGATTGCGCTCGTCGATGTTGACGATCCTGAAGCGTACCGGGCCTATGTCAGCGCGAATGCTGCTGCATTCGAGAAGTATGGCGGACGCTTCATCGTACGCGGCGGCACGGCCAGCAACGTCGAAGGCACGGTGAGATCCCGTGCGGTGGTGATCGAGTTCGCCAGCTACAGGCGTGCGCTCGATTGCTACGAGTCGGTGGAATATGCCCCGGCGAAAGTCCTACGCGAACAGGCGTCGACGGCCGACATTGTGATCGTTGAAGGTTACGAGGAGCCTTGACCTCGGCAGAACGGAAACACCGCGCAGCGAATTGTGCGTTCGAGCCATACAGCCGGGCGTGGTTGCGCGTGATGCGTCTGCGCCCGCTGCGTTGGCCGACCTGGATCTATACCGACCCGGTGACCTGCACTGAGACGACTTGCATCGACCCTTCGATAACACGAGCCCGGTCGATAATTCCTTCGCATCCGGACTGGTACGCACGCGACCGATCGTTTGCGTGCTCGTGTCTGGAGGAACTATGCGATATCCGCGGAAACGGTTGTATTGGCGACCGTCATCGTTAGCTTATCCGAGTCGGCATGCCAGGATTTCTCAAATTGCAGGTCAAAACGGACCTGTGACGAAAAAGTTCAGTTGATAGTAGTGGAGTGGCGAAATGGATCGTTCAATACCTGTTCTGGACCGGCTGGATCAGCAGATTCTTGCCGCGTTGCAACGCGATGCGCGACTCTCGAGCGCCGAGTTGTCCGAGAAGGTCAACCTAAGTGCGTCGCCATGCTGGCGTCGCGTCAAGCGCCTCGAGTCCGCAGGGGTAATCACCGGCTATCACGCGCGCGTGGATTTCATCAAGCTCGGCTTCGAAGTGACGGCGCTTGTCCAGGTGGCACTCGCTCCGAAATCTGTCGAGCATATGCGCGCGTTCGAGGCAGCGATTCGGCCGCTGCCGGAGGTGCTGAGCTGCCACAACATTTCAGGGCAATACGACTATCACCTCGTCGTGATGGCGAAGACCCCGTCGCTCTTCGGGGATTTCGTTCGCGAGCACATCAATGGATGTCCGAGCATCAAGGAAGTGTGTACGTCATTCATCATCAGCGAGGTAAAGGCGCCAGTTACGCCGCCGCTTTGACTGCGCAACACGTCATTCAGGCTCGACCCGCAGTCGCACAACCGTATTCATTCAACACGCTTCAGACCAGGACCCACGCGCAGGCGTTTCGCCCGTGTCGTTCCATTGTTCGAACGGAGGATTTTCTCTTGTCTCAACCCGCTCTCTTTACCCCGTTGCGCATACGCAACCTCGACCTAGCCAATCGCATCGTAATCGAACCGATGTGTCAATATTCTGCGACCGATGGATGCATGACCGACTGGCACCTCATCCACCTTGGGCAACTCGCGCTTTCCGGCGCCGGGTTGCTGACCATCGAAGCGACTGCCGTCGTGCCGGAAGGGCGAATCAGTTACGCTGACGTCGGCCTTTATGACGATGCGACCGAAGCTGCCATCGCGACCGTACTGGACAGCGTGCGACGCTGGTCGGACATACCGATCGCCATCCAGCTCGCGCACGCAGGGCGCAAGGCTTCAACTGATATCCCGTGGCTGGGACGCAATCAACTTTTGCCGAATCAGGAGCACGGCTGGCAAACCGAGGCGCCTTCTGCCATTGCGCCGGACGCGGCTTCGTTGCCGCCGACCGAACTCGACAGGAACGGCCTCAAGCGGATCCGCGATGCGTTCGCTGCCGCGGCCAGGCGTGCAGCCCGGCTCGGCATCGACGCAATTCAGATTCACGCCGCGCACGGCTATCTTCTCCATACGTTCCTGTCGCCGCTTTCGAACCAGCGCACCGACGAATATGGAGGTTCGCTGGAAAACCGCGCACGCTTTCCGCTGGACGTGCTGAATGCGGTACGAGACGCGTTTCCTTCCGATCGCGCTGTCACGGTCCGGATCTCGGCAACCGACTGGATCGAAGGCGGCTTCGCGATCGACGAGGCGGTCGCATTCTCACGCATGCTCGAGGCGCACGGAGCTGATGCGATTGACGTTTCGACGGGCGGCCTGCATCCGGCCCAGGACATCCCGGTTTCACCCGGCTATCAGGTGCCTCACGCGCGTGCGGTCAAAGCTGCCGTGAGCGTGCCCGTCGCAACGGTCGGCCTCATCACCGAACCGACCCATGCCGATGCGATCGTTGCCACCGGCGATGCCGATCTGATCGGCATCGCGCGCACTGTGATCTACGATCCGCGCTGGCCGTGGCATGCGGCCGCGGCACTCGGTGGCCAGACGGTCGCTGTTCCACAGTATTTGCGATGCGTTCCGCGCCTGCATCGCAACGCGTTTCGCGCGCCGCATCAGCATGCTTTCCTCAATTGAGCAAAAGCACGTGCGAACCCGATGCACGGTGGACCGATCCGATGCGTTTCGAACGAATCGGAATGGGTGTCCATCCGTGCATCGCCGACCGGGGCCGGTTGCGCGAGCTTGCTCAACGTAGCGAAGTCTCGCACCGCGATGACACGCGCCATCCCGAACGGGACAGCTCGCCTAAACGCGCCGCCATGCCCCTGGCGTCGTTCCCGTTTCGGTTTTGAAGGCCTTCGTAAAATGACTCTGCGATGCGTATCCGCAGGCAAGCGCTATTTCGACCAGTTCCATCGAGGTCTCGCGCAGAAGATGCTTCGCGCGCTCGACACGTCGCTTCGCGACATAGCGGTGAGGTGGCAAGCCGACACCGACTCGAAACATCTTGGCGAAATGGAACGTGCTGAGCCCTGCATGCCGGGCCAGATCGTCGAGGTTCAATGCCTCACCCAGATTCGCCTCGATGAACTCGGTCAAGTTCCGTTGAACGGACGGAGCAAGGCCGCCTTTAGTCTGAATCACCGTTGCGCGCGCATTGTGACGACGAAGCAGGTGATGGATCAACAAATGACACGCTGAATCGAGCGCCATCCGATCGCATCCGCCAGTCCAGTCGAGCGGCAGTAGGCCGCCGCGCACGATCATCGCGATCGCTGGATCGTCGACAAAGGTGAGATCCATCAGGTCGACCTCGCGGTGCCCGGCACTGAATGTCGTCTGAGCCTGGTAGGCCAGCGCGTCGGGATCGATATAAAGATGAAACATTCGAATCGCACCGCCGACCTTCCATTCGCTCGAATGGCCGGCAGGCAACACGCATAGCTTGTCCGGGGCGCCGCCGGCGAGCCGCCGGTCGGTCCGAATGATATCGTTTCCACCTTCCAGGTAGAGGCTAATCGTATGATGCCCGGGGCGATCATAGCGGGTCCAGCTGTCGCGGTTGTACCACTCGGCAAGCGCGAGGCCGCAGCCAACCGATGCTTCACGCAGGAGGTGAGCCCCGTTCCCGGCGAGAACTTCGCTTACGCGAGGAATAGACGTAGTCATTGTCAGCCTGTCCTGAAACCCGAATCGCAGTTCATGAATGCACCACGACGAGAAATTTAAGCGATCGCACACACAAAGTGTGCGCCTTCCGGACAATTTCTCCGGCACGGACAGTCACAGTGTCGCCGGCGAAGACACTCTCGCACGCCGTTCTCGGCTTCGATGGGGTGTCTTCACCTGTTATTGGCGGCCCGAAACATTAACCGGGCCATGCTCGTGAACCGTCAACGGCAATAGAGCAATTTGAATGCCAGTGTATGAAGATTCGTCGACGAATGCGACATGAGCTCGCGAGGCCTGTGTGCTATCGGCGGCTGATGCCGAGTAGCGTCAAGACCTGCAGGAAGCTGGTCGCTGAGGGCTCGCTGGTGTTCAGCGCACATTCGACGATGGCATCGCCCTCCAGCGCACTGACAAGCAGACAGGCGGCCTGTCCCGCCGACACGGTCGGGGCGACATCCTTCGCCGCGTGATGTTCCTGCACCGTCTGTCGAAGCCAGTTCAGTTGCAGGCGATACAGCTTCTCGATCTCTGCGCCAACTTCGTGCGGGACGCTTGCGCGCGCAGCACTCAAGACGTTCGGAAGGGAAGGTACGCCTTGCTCGAACTGCTCGGAAGCTAAGCACGCGTAGGCGATCAGGCGACTTTCCGCATCACGGTACTCGAAGGCTATCTCGCGCAGTTCATGCTCGAGATAGCCGGAGTGCGCGTGGATCAACTCGATAAATAGCGCCTCTTTTGTCCCAAAGCATTCGGTTACGACCGCTTCGGTCAACGATGCGGATTCCGCCAGACGTGTGAAGGTAAAGGACGACATGCCGTGCCGGCGAATCAGTCGCTCGGCATGTGACAGAAGGCGATTTCGCGTGCTGCGCACCATGGTTCCGGCCGGCGCCCTCGCGCAATACGATTTCGAACGGGCTGACTGCGACATTGATGGAGGCCGGTAGATCATTGCTATGGTCGGGTTCGTTGATGGGCGGCACGGCCACGATTCGGCACGCGACGGCGCCGTTTTGGCAGGTGCCTTCGACTGCGAATGGAATGGCACGTTGCCGATCGTGCATGGGCCAATCTGGCGCGCGTTCCGACGCAGACGTGCACCAGCTCCGTGGGTGTTCAGCTTTCGGTGATCGCAGCTTCCTCGGGCTGGAGGCCGACGTAACCCTCGACGACCACGACGTCGGTAATCGCCGCCGACTTTCGAAACGCCGCGGCGCGCGTGTACTCCGGCGATCGGTAGCAGGCCTGTGCGGTTTCGTAATCCTTGAACTCGATCACGACCAAGCGCGACCGATACTGGCCTTCCACCACGTCCGCCTCGCCACCCCGGATCAGGTATCGACCACCGTACTTCCGGTACGCGATCTGGTTCAGCTTCGAATACTCGGCGAACGTCTCCGGATCGGTCACGTCCGTTTGTCCGATCCAATACCCTTTTGCCATCTTCCGCTCTCCAAAGGTAAAACTGTTGAACATTCAGTGCTACGGCGACGATTCGTATACGTCATGCGATCCGGTGGCGAGGTCGCATGCATCGTGACGCTCGTGCAAGTTCCAGGGTCTCCCGCGCGCTTGATCAATGCAGGTTGAATGGCTAAAACATCGCTCAATGACAATAACTGCCATTCACCGTACGCCGTGTACGAACCACGGATACGAACAACGATGTTAGTCGAACTGGAATCGCGATTCATTGCGATTCCGCGTCTTTAAATCCGTAAAACGAAATGAAAATACCGAAAACGATCATATGTCGAAACGGACATTTCAATTTTCTCGCGACAGGATCGCCGCACGTATCCTGTCGATATAATCGTCTCGGTTGAGTGTGTTCACGGCCCGTACAGTCATCGACCAAGCTGAGTATCGTGCGCGTACTTTCTTTCCACGAACTTAGCATTCCTATTCGGCTTCAACTCGGAAATCGACGGCGCATCCGCGTGTCGGTCACGGACGCGGGCACCCATCCGATCATCATCTTCCATCCCGTGAACGGGATGCGTTCGCGTCATTGCCGGCGCGGGCCACGAAGCTCGAGTCAGGACCCAATAGTGGATCTGCGAAAACTACCCAATCTGGGCACCCTGAAGGCTTTCGAGGCTGCGGCCCGTCTCGAGAGCTTTTCCCGAGCCGCGGACGAACTGCACGTCACGAATAGTGCAGTTAGCCATCAGATTCGCTCACTAGAGGCCGATTTGGGCATGGCGCTGTTCAGGCGCGATGGCAAACGCGTCAGCTTGAGCGACAACGGTCGACGTTACGCTGCGCAGATCCGGGCCGCGCTGTTCGACATTGCGGCAGCGACCGAGTCGATGCGGGCAGGGGATCGCGAGCGGCGGCTGGTCATCAGCCTGCTACCGTCGTTCGCGTCGCGGTGGATGACCCCACGGATCGGGCGGTTCATCGAGCAGCACCCGGAAATCGACGTCGAATTGCTGTCGACCAATGCGATGACCCACTTCAACCGGGACGATGTCGACGTCGTGTTGCGGTTCGGTGACGGCGACTACCCGGGGCTGTTCACCGAGTTGCTCCTCGACGAAGTGTTCTTTCCAGCATGTTCACCAAGCTTCAACGGCGGAAATCTGCCGCGGACACCCGCCGAACTAGTCGACGCGCCGCTGTTGCGCAACGACTTTGAAATGTGGACGTCTTGGTTCGACGCCGCAGGCCTGCACGGCGCGGCCGAGCCTCGCCGCGGCGTGCTATTCCAAGATTCGTCGATCCTGATGCAGGCCGTGATGGACGGCTGCGGCATCGGACTCGTGCGGCGATCGCTCGCGATGCAGGAGGTTGCCGGCGGAAACCTCGTCCGCCTGTTCGACGTCGATGGCCCGAGTCCGTGGGCATATTGGTTCGTGTGTCCGCCTCAGATGTTGAACCTGCCGCGGGTACAGGCGCTACGCAAATGGCTGCGTGAAGAAGCCAAGCAATTCCGGGCGCTTTATGAGACGATCCCGAGCGCGATCGAGCAGGCTCGCGCGGTGACCTGACTCATTTCGCCGCTGTTTGATGACGCGCGCCAGAGACCATGCGCCCGGCTACAACGGCGAGCGCGCCGGCAAGGATCGCCATGGCAACAGACAGGCCGATGAGCGATACCTCCAACCCTATCCGTTCAGCAGCCAGACCGAGCCCGAGCACGGGAACAATGCCGCCGAGGTAGGCGACCGTGAAGAATGACGAGATCATGCCGGCCCGGTACTCGGGAGTTGCGATCGTATTGACGACGAACAGCGCGGACATGAACGTGAGCCCCTGGCCGAACCCGCCGAGCAAATCGCTCGCCACGAACAGCCAGCCGGACGATAGTTTGACCGACGCGGCCAGCATCGCCAGCGCCGCGGTGACGATCGAGGATCCTATCACGAGTCCCGATCTCGGATTCACTCCTCGGAATGAGATCTGCGCCGCGGCAGAGCCGGCGAACAGGAGCGCAACGCCGATGCCCCCGATAGCAGGACCTCGCCATGGCAGGAATGCGTTGAAGAACGACGGAGCCAGGGATGCGAAGAGGCTGAACAGCGTATAGCCGATGAACGTGATGACTGCGACCGTGGTGAACTGCTTGAGCTGGCGTGCGGCAGGCAAGTGAAAGCGCAGACGTGGAACGAAACGCGTTACGACACTCGGCTGAATTCGTGCCTCGTTGCGCATCAAAGCCAGAAGGGCAAGCAAAAGCGCGCCAGCGAATATTCCGTAGGGGAGTTGTAACGGTAACGGCAGGATCTGAGCAATCAGGCCCCCCGCAAGCGGGCCGAGCCCAAGGCCGACGATTGTCATCAATGATCCGATCGACGACGCGTGCGTCATCCTATCCGGTGGAGACACCGAGACGAGACCGGACGTGGCCGATGTGGATGCAATGCCGGCTGCTACACCGATCGTAAAACGACCGATCGAGAGGACAAGAAGATCGGGCGCGAAACCGGAAATGGCCAAGCCCGCAAGGGCTAGTATCGTGGCCATACGTAGTGTCCGAATATGGCCGATGTGGTCGCTAAGATGCCCGAGAAAGAGCAACGCCAGCAACGTGCCCGCCATGTATGTCGTATAGGCTATTGTGACTCCGCTGGGCCCGATATGAAACGTTTTCTCATAAAGCGGATACAGGGGACTGGCGAGGGTCGCGCCCGCCATGATCATGCAAAGCGTGTAGGCCATCGTGATGAACTGCGCATTGGCAGTACGGGCCCGGGGTACTGAACTCCCTTGAATTTTCATTGCGTCGCACCTTGGCATCCAATCGATGACCAAGCATAGAGCGGCGCTTCCGAGGCGAGAATACCATCGGAGGGCAACGCTACGTTGCGCAAGGAACAAAGCGCGGCGGCCCGGTACGTCGCAGTCGCTAGGCGATGCTCGCGGATCGGGCGTTCAGGTCGGGCTGCTCACGAGCGACGAAACCAGGTCGATGAATGCGTTGACGCGCTTCGACCCACGCTGGCTGGGCAGATAAAGCGCACTGACGACCGAGCGCGCCTCGTTTGGCGTCACGTCGTAGCGCTCGAACAGCTTCAGGAGCTTCCCCGACTGGATATCGGGTTCGACCAGCCAGTCGGGCAGCAATGCAATGCCGGCCCCATCCAGCACGGCGTCGCACAACACCTCTGAATTGTTGGATTTCATGCGTCCCGTCACGACGACTTTGGTCGTGGTCTCGCCGCCGACGAAGGTCCAGAACTGCTGGTCGCCGCGATAGGAAAAGCGCAGGCAATGGTGGTTCGCCAGATCGGTCGGCTCGATGGGTGTCCCGTGCGTCTCGAGATAGTCGTGGCTGGCGACGACATACCGGCGAAAACTGCCGAGCTGCCGCGCGACCACATCCGCCGTGGGTGCCGCTTCGCCGAGCCGGATCGCGACATCGATGCGCTCGGCGACGAGATCGACTATGTCATCGCTCAGCCGCATGTCGAAATCCAGCTTCGGGTACCGGGCTAGGAACCCGGCGATGTGCGGCCCGATGCAACGGGATCCATAGACAACCGGGACAGATACTCGCAGGGGCCCCGACGGTTCGCTCCCCTCTCTATCGGCAACCAGAGAATCAGCGTCTGCCAGATCTTCGAGCAGTTTCTTCGCCCGCACGTAATAAACGTTGCCCGCATCTGACAGCGTCACCTGCCGAGTTGTTCTATTCAGCAAGGCAGTGCCCAGAGATTCCTCCAACGCGTCGACCGAGCGAACGACCGACGATGCGGCTAATTTGAGTCGCCGAGCTGCGCTGGAGAATCCACCCGCTTCAGCGACTTCCACGAATACCCGGAGTGCGGAAAATTTGTCCATGTCTTTGCCTTAAGCGCAATGATGCGTTGCTCTGCGCCTGCATTCTACAGACACCGCTTAACCCCTATCTTGTCCCCATGGGTTTACTGGAGGTTGTCATGAAGAAGCAAGCCATCACACTGACTTACGATTTCATCTGCCCGTGGTGCTGGATCGCGGAACGCCGGCTCGCTCGCGTCGTCGACGACCTGGGGCTGGCCGATGAGGTCGCCGTACGATTCCTTCCGTTCGAACTGAATCCAGAGATGCCGGTCGAGGGGATGGATCGCAAGGCATACCGAACCGCCAAGTTCGGCAGTTGGGCGCGGTCGCAGGCGATGGATGCCCACGTCACCGAAGCCGGGCGAGCCGAGGGGCTGCAATTCCACTACGCGATCGTCGATCGGACGCCGAACACGCTACTGGCACACCGCCTGGTGTGGTTTGCAGAGCGCAGCGGCCATGCAGTCGGCCTCGTCGATGCGCTGTTCGGCGCCTATTTCAGGGACGGTCGAGATATCGGCGACGCCGCGGTCCTGACCGATATCGCAGCCGACGCCGGCTTGGATGCTGATGCAGTGACGGCCTTCCTCACCTCCGATGCAGGCACGCCAGAGATCCGTGCGCTTGAGGCAGAGGCCATTCGGCGGGGGATCGGCTCGGTTCCGTCGATGCAGATCGGCCAGACCGTGATCACCGGCGCTCAACCCGACGCTGTATTCCGCGATGCGCTTGCCGACGCTGTTGGCGCGCACACCATCATCGAATAAGGAGGCCGCCATGCCGGTCAATACGAAGAAACCTCGCGCGCTCGTCATCGGCGGTTCGCTGGCGGGCCTTTTCGCCGCAAACAGTTTGCTGAAGTCCGGGTGGGACGTGGACGTGTTCGAACGCTCGCCAAACGCACTCGACAGCCGTGGCGGCGGCATCGTGCTACAACCGCAGGTCGTCGAGGCGATCAACGGCGCAGGACTGGGCTCCGGCTCGCCGCTTGGCGTTCTGTCGCGTGACCGCGTGTATCTCGACCGCAGCGGCAAGGTGCTACACCGCACGTTCATGCCGCAAACGCAAACGTCCTGGAACACGCTCTATCGCAATCTCATCAAGGGTATTCCGGCCGAGCACTACCATCGCGGACAGCGCCTCGTGTCGTTTAGTCAGGACAACGGGCATGTGACCGCCCGTTTCCTGAACGGCAGGGTCGAGGAGGGTGATCTCCTGATTGGTGCCGATGGCGCGGATTCCACGGTTCGTTCAATTCTTCTGCCCGATGTCGAACTTGCCTACTCCGGCTACGTCGTGTGGCGGGGCCTCGTTCCGGAAAACGCCGTATCGCCGGAAACGGCAGCCGCATTGACAGAGAAGTTCGTGTTCCAGCAAGACCCGGAATCGCTGATGCTGCAGTATCTGGTGCCCGGCGAGGACGGTTCCGCGAAACCGGGCGAGCGGCGCTTTAACTGGCTTTGGTATCTGAAAGCGGAACAAGGAACGGTACTCGACGAGACCCTGACCGACCGCGACGGCAAGCGACGTGCACATTCGGTTCCGCCGGGTTTGCTTGCTCCGGCCAAAGAACGCTACATCCGCGAATACGCTGAAGCGCATGCCAATCCGGCATTCAAGGAACTGGTGCGGCAAACCGACGAAATCTTCGTTCAGTCGATCGTCGATCTCGCGGTACCTCGCATGGTGTTCGGCAGAGTGATCCTGCTTGGCGATGCAGCATTTGTCCCACGGCCACACACCGCAGGAAGCACTGCGAAAGCGGCGGAGAATTCGCTGACGCTGGAGGCTGCGTTGCACGCTTTCCCGGACGATATCGACGCCGCGTTGCGATCCTGGGAAGCAGATCAACTGAACTCAGGCCAACGGATGATCGATTGGGGCGTGCACATGGGCAACCGCCTGATGAGCGTCAACGATTGACCGTGATGCGCCGCTTGTATCCCGATAACCGGAGGTAGAGATGTCTGAAGCAACCTTGCACTATCTGTACGACCCATACTGCGGCTGGTGCTTCGGCGCGTCGCCGATGCTCACAGCCGCCCAGCAAATCGACGGACTCCATGTCGAGCCGCATAGCGTCGGAATGTTGGTCGGTCCGCGCCGCCAGATGATGTCGCCGGAATGGCGCGACTTCGTTCGGCCGCATGAAAAGCGAATCACCGCGCTCAGTCACGTCGAGTTTGGCGCGCGGTACGTCGAACACGTCCAGGAAGATCCTTCCGTCGTGCTCGACTCCGGTATGCCGACCGCGGCCATGCTGGCGGCCGAGAGCTTGTCCAGTCGCGGCCTGGACATGCTCAAGCGCCTGCAGCGCGCGTACTACGTCGAAGGAATGCCGATCGCAGAGCGGGACGTCATCCTGGGCCTGGCCGCGGAGCTCGGATTCGAAAAGGACAGTTTCGCCCAGGCGTTCGACGACGCAGTCAATCACGCGCTGGACGCGCACATTGATGCAAGCAACAACCTTCTTGCGTCGCTCGACGCACGCGGCTTTCCGGCATTCTCGCTCCAGATCGGGGACAAGAGCGAGAAGTTACCGCTCGGCCGCTACTATGGGAAGCCGGAGCGATTCACAGAGGATATCCGGGCCAAGATCGCTGCTGCTCAATCTGACAAAGCATGAGGCACACCGAGCCGGGGCAACCGGCCCGGCATTCGGACGCGTAGCGTCCTGACGCGGTGCCAAAGAAGTGACTCAACGAGGCTCGGTTCCGTAATACACGGCACCCAGCCTCGCGTTTTTTTGTATTCGTCGTTCCTCCCTGCTTGGCGACACACGGACACGTTGGTTCGAGGTGGCCCGGTGGCCCGTCGCCATATCGTCAGTCAGAGCATGACGACCGATTCCATGTCCGTGCCGCGCGCCGTGTGACGACTTCGACGTGCGCCCCGCATCGCTGATGCGTGCCCTGTCGGCTGACAGGTTTAACTCTTCGGTACGATGAAAACTCGCGCGAGCACATCTCAGCACGTGTGTGCAGATGCTTTGATGCAGGGACGTTCCGAGACACCCATACCCTCACGCATACAGGGATTCATGGGCCGGTCGCGTTAGGTATCGGAAAGCGGGGTGGGGAAGAGCTTGTGGGCCGAGTTGATGCCAACCCGATGGTGATTCTGCGACGGCCAGATCCGTCGGAGGTAGTTCTCCCGACCCACTGGCATCGAGGCATGCGCACTTTAGCATGCTCGATCGCGGGCCGGGATGTTGCTCGATCGCGGCTTACTCGTGCGGAGGATAGTCCGTATAGCCCGTCTCGTCCCCACCGTACCAACCATACGACTCCGGCTTGGTCAAAGGAGTACTGTTGCCGATTCGGCTAACGAGATCGGGGTTGGAAATGTACAGGCGTCCGAACGCGACAAGATTGACGAGCCCGTCCTCGACCAACTGTGCAGCTTGATCGACACCGATTCCGCCGTTGGCAATCACGGTTCCCGAGAAGCGTGGACGGACGATGTCGAGAATCTTGGGCAAGTCCGGCGCACCTGCCCATCCGTTCGTGTCGGCGATGTGAGTGTACGCGACCTTGAAACGCTCGAGCATGTCTGCGACGTGTGCATATGTCGCGGCCGGATCCGGATCGCGAACGTTGTTGTAATCGGCGAAGGGGGAGATTCGGACGCCGACGCGACCGATCGGCATGACTTCGGATACGTTCTCGAGGATTTCCTTCAGGAATCGCGCGCGATTGTCGACGCTGCCGCCATATTCGTCGTCCCGCTGGTTGATCGTAGGCGACAGGAACTGGTGGGGCAGGTAGCCATTGGCGGCGTGGATCTCGACCCCGTCGAAGCCGACCGCCCACGCGTGTTCCGCTCCGCGCCGGAACTCCTGAATCACTTGCTGCACTTCCGCGTGTGTCATTGCGCGGGACGGCGTGGCATGGATCTTCGTATACGCGCCGTTGGCCAGTTGCGCCCAAACCTGGAGCCTCTCCAGATCGTCGTTCACGCCGGACGGGGAAAGCGGCTGATCGCCGTTCAATAGCGCAAACGAGCTGACGCGCCCCGAATGCCAGAGCTGGAGGAATATTTTGCCTCCTGCCTCATGGATCCGGTCGACGACTTGCTTCCAGCCCTGGACCTGGGCATCGGTGTAAATGCCCGGCGCCCGCTCGAACGCATTGGACCACCGGCTCACGTTCGTCGCTTCCGAAATGATCAAGCCTGAACTGGCGCGCTGGACGTAGTACTGGCCGTTGAGCTCCGTTGGAACGTCGCACGCACCGGCACGGCTGCGCGTCATGGGTGCCATCACGACACGGTTGGCAAGCTCCAGATCACCGATCTGGATTCGGTCAAGAAGCGTGGGCATAGGGCCTCCTCGAGAAGAAATTTGACCGTATCAGGGGAAATCTGCATCGATCTGCATTGCTGGAAAGTATAAATTATCGAAAGATAAATTAAAGGGCAAAGACGCTGACTGAAAGATGCAGGACGGTTGTGGAACTGGCGAGAAGCCCGCCAGCAAACGCTCGGCGGCAGATGGCCAACGCCAAGCAAAGAAGCTTTGCGGTCGGTGCAACGCCGTTGACGTCCCGGTGATCGTTGATCGCCACGGCAGATGCTGTAGTCACGACAATCTTTTATGATTGAACGTCGCACCGATACTGGCGGTCGGCGAAGCAAGTCACACAGGACGCCACCGAATGGATGACCGCAGTCCGAAGAGGCGAACCGCTATGAATACTGAAACGCATTCCCACCGAACAGAGCACTGCGCACGCATCCGGACCGCGCTGCTCAATCTGCACCGAACGCTGGTCGAGCTCGAGCGGCGCGAGTACGAAAAGGTCCATGGGCACCAGTCCGCCGGCGACTTTCTTCAAGTGATGGCCTTCGACGATTCGATGAAGTGGCTGGAACCCCTCAGCCGGCTCATCGTCATGCTCGACGAAGCGCTGGATCAGCAGGGGGAACTGGAACTGACACCGACCGTGGTCGTGGCAAGAGCGCGGGAATTGCTCAAGCTGGACCGCGAATCCACGGATGCATTCGTGACGAGATATCTGTACCACTTCGACCGCTCGGCTGACCTCGCGGTCGACCATACTGCATTGTTGAAACTGATCGGCACGGTTGCGTAGCGGAGGTTAGGTCAAGCTAAGACGATTGGTACGCCCCCGGCGTTGGCAGATTCGAGCAAGGTATCCAGGATCCGTTGCGTCTTCATTGCCACGTCGGGCCAGAATCGATCTCGCTTGCCCGTGAGCACCAGATCGGCGAAAGTCCGGAACAGGCCCGTCTCCTGTGCGGAAGGGTGGTTGTTGCTGTACTCCTGAAGCGCAATCGTCCGCTCGTGTCGCTCCAGATTGAAATAGCACCCGCTTCCTCCGAAGCTGTCGTTCCCGACCGTGAACGACACCTCATTTCCATAGTGCGGCAGAACGAAGTCCTTCAGGTGGAGGTAACCCTTCGAGCCGCTGATGTACGCCCATTGCTGACGGCTGGTGTCGAAGGCGTTGTACAGCGTGGCTGTCACACCACCGGCAAATTGCAGCGTGCCCTCGAACTCTATCGGCGTTACGCCCGAGCCATCGGACCTTTGTACACCGTTCAGAATGCGACCACGCACTTCGACCGGCATTGCATAGTTCAATGCGAACAGAATGAGACGGATGTTGTACCAGCCGATATCGCCGAGGCAACCGGCCGGTTCCACGAGACTGTTGCGTTGAATCCATGCATCGTCCGCGACGAAGCTGAAGTGACTAGCAATGCGACGGATGTCGCCGACGCTTGTGTCGTCGTCGAGTATCGAGCGCATGCTCTGCAGTCGCGAAGAATGCTGGAACATGACACCGTCCATGACCTGCACCCCCGACGCATCCGCAGCGTCGACAATGCGCTGGAGATCGGTTGCATCGATGCCGCAGGGTTTCTCGATGACGATGTGTTTGCCCGCCGCCGCGGCCGTGACGGCCCATTCGGTCCGGACGGTGGTCGGCAGCGGAATGTAAAGGGCGTCGATGTCCTTGCGAGCGATCAGCGCCTCATACCCCGAGACCGCCTCGACAGGGTAAGCGGTCGGTACCGACGCCTGGCATTCGTCGATGAACCGCTGCGCGTTCTCGCCCGATCGGCTGCCAACCGCAACGATACGGCTGTTCCCGGCGTTGATGATCGAATGCCAGTTCTTTTTGGCGATGCTTGCCGTGCCCAGAATGCCCCACCGGCACGATTCCTCAGCAGTTTCCATCGTTCACGCTTCTCCGTTCAGGTAGTCGATTCACGCCGACGAGGATCGCTTCCGGCGCAATGAGTGAGTAAATTTCTCCGATAATCCTCGCGAAAGCTGGTACCGAGGTCGGACTTGATCTGCAATGAATTCAAGCATCGTAGCCGTCACCCCGGAGCATGCCAAATGATTTCTATTTGCCTCGTTGTTAGTAGAATTTGTTGATTTAGTTTTTCTATCGGCAAATACGCGGGACGTTCGAAAATGTCGACCACTCGGTGATCATTGGTCGAGATACTTCGATCTACTTCGGATCACGTCGGACCGCACGCTGAACTCGACGCCACGGCAACCGACATGAAGCCGCGGGCCTGCTGCAATCATTGCGAACCCCCGCGGAAATCGTCAAATATTCATTTGAGGCCAGGCTCACCGCAACGCTATACTGGCCAGCCGCGGCTCGTGGCAGCGCGGAATCATTGCCAGGCACCCCATGGATCATTGGATGCCGCAGCATGTCGAATGATGACCTCGCGCGCACGAGACATCTGCCTATCCCAAGCCAATCCAAATCTGTCTGTTCACTGATCGTGTGCCGCGAATATTTCGCGAAATTCCTGTCCCCGCCAAATTGGAGTGCATCATGGAAGACAATGGCAAGAAGAAGGGTGAGTCCGCCCAATGCCCGGTAACCCGTCTCACCACGGATTTTGGTGCGCCTGTCGTAGACAACCAGAACAGCATGACCGCAGGCCCGCGCGGCCCGTTGCTTGCGCAAGACCTGTGGCTGAACGAGAAGCTCGCCAACTTCGTGCGCGAAGTCATTCCAGAGCGCCGCATGCACGCCAAGGGCTCTGGCGCCTTCGGGACCTTCACCGTGACGCACGACATCACGCGCTACACTCGGGCCAGCATTTTCAGCGAAATCGGCAAGAAGACCGACATGTTTGCCCGCTTCACGAGTGTGGCGGCCGAACGGGGCGGTGCAGACGCCGAACGTGACATTCGCGGCTTCGCGCTGAAGTTTTATACGGACGAAGGCAACTGGGATATGGTCGGAAACAATACCCCGGTGTTCTTCCTGCGCGACCCAAAGAAATTCGAAGACCTCAATCGGGCGGTGAAGCGCGACCCGCGCACCAATATGCGCAGCGCCACCAACAATTGGGATTTCTGGACGCTCCTTCCAGAAGCATTCCATCAGATCACAATCGTGATGTCCGATCGCGGCATTCCGGCCAGCTATCGCCACATGCACGGGTTCGGAAGCCACACTTACAGCTTCGTCAATCGAAGCAACGAGCGATTCTGGGTCAAATTCCATTTCGTGACCCAGCAAGGGATCAAGAAC
Organism: Burkholderia sp. Ac-20345; assembly: GCF_017104825.1. Taxonomy (NCBI): domain Bacteria; kingdom Pseudomonadati; phylum Pseudomonadota; class Betaproteobacteria; order Burkholderiales; family Burkholderiaceae; genus Burkholderia; species Burkholderia sp. Ac-20345. Next base: position 30,914 of record NZ_JAAGPO010000044.1, read on the forward strand.
CTGACCGACGCCGAATCGGAAGCCCTGATCGGGAAGGATCGCGAAAGCCACCAGCGCGATCTGTTCGAATCAATCGAGCGAGGCGAATTCCCGAAGTGGACGATGCATGTGCAAGTCATGCCGGAGGCCGACGCGGAAAAGGTTGCATATCATCCGTTCGACCTGACGAAAATCTGGCCGCACGCTGACTACCCGTTGATCCCCGTCGGGGAGTTCGAGCTCAATCGCAACCCGGAGAACTTCTACGCGGACGTCGAGCAGGCTGCCTTCTCGCCAAGCAACCTGGTGCCGGGGATCAGCGTGTCTCCCGACAAAATGCTGCAAGCTCGCTTGTTCAACTATCCGGATGCACAACGATACCGCCTCGGCGTGAACTACCAACAGATTCCCGTCAACGCCGCGCGATGCCCCGTGCGCAGCGGGCATCGCGATGGCGCTATCCGGGTCGACGGCAATTATGGCGGGCTCAAGCATTACGAACCCAACAGCTTCGGCCAGTGGCAGCAACAACCAGAATACAAAGAGCCGCCGCTTGCAATCAGAGGTGATGCTGATTTCTGGGACTTCCACAACGACGATGCCGATTACTTTGGTCAACCGCGTGCGCTATTCAAACTGATGACGGCGGCCCAGCAGCAGGTGCTTTTCGACAACACGGCTCGAGCCATGGGCGACGCACTCGAGTTCATCAAGTTTCGACATATCCGCAACTGCAATGCCTGCGATCCCGACTACGGTGCCGGTGTGGCCAAGGCGCTCGGACTCGATCTGAGCAAGGCGCTTGAATCCAGGAAGGACGATCCCGCTCTCGGCACTACGGCCGCACTCCCGGTCTGAGCACCAGGCATAGATACCGTCGCCACGAACGTTTGACTCGTGGCGACGCACGCGTCGCCACGGATCCAAACATTGTCCGATGCGACGCGCGACACACCGACGACATATCGTTCGAACAGATATTCATCGCAAAAATAACCATTTGGTACACGCTTCGGCAGGCATTACAGTCTCGCATCCTGCCGGCTGCGACGCCGGTCATTCCGACGTTATTTCAGAAGTCTGCCAAATGAATCGTTCGATGCGTTTCCGGTTGTGCCGTACTGCAACTGCGCTGATCGTGCTCGGCCTCGTGCCTGCCGCCCACGCGGCCCAACCAACGTTGCGGGTCGGCATCGACGCCGAGTCCTATCCTCCGTTCTTCTCGAAGGATGCAACCGGCAAGTGGAAAGGGTGGGAGGTCGACCTGCTCGACGCCGCGTGCGGCAAGCTGAACGTGCGCTGTGAACTCACCGACATCGCATGGGACGGGCTGATCCCGGCGCTGCAAAACCGCAAGATCGACGTGATCTGGTCGTCGATGACGATCACCGGTGAACGGCAGAAGGCGATCGACTTCAGTCGCGCCTATTATGAATCGCCGACGGTATTCGTCGGCGCGAAAAGCGATCGACGTCGTATCGATTGCGCGGTGCCCGCAACCTTCAAGGATCGCGTGATCGGCGTGGAGGCCGGCACGAATTTCTCGGCATTCCTCGATGCACGCTTCAAGCGTGACGCGCAAATCAAGGCATTCGACAAATTCGACAACGCGCTCGCGGATCTCGTCTCGGGCCGGATCGATTACGTCCAGGAAGCGAAGGGCTTGTTTACGGCCTTCCTGTCGTCACGGGACGGGAAGGATTTCGAGGTCAAGGCCACTTGTGCGGACAACCCCGTGCTGGGTCTCGGCATCGGCGCGGGCGTGCGTCAAGGCGATGCATTGCGCGGCCGGTTGTCGACCGTGATTGCGCAACTGCAGCAGGATGGCACGTGGGATGCGATCACCGCACGCTATCCGAACCTGAAGGGTACGATCGAGAAGGGTCGTTAAGCCGATGGCCGCGGACGATTCGCTGCTGGCATTGCTTGCCTTCGGCGACGGCGGCTACGGCCGCATCTTCGCCGGCGCGTTCGCATTGACGCTCGGCGTCGCGTCTGCGTCGTTCTGCGCCGGGACGCTGCTCGGCATCGCCGGCGCGCTCGGCAAGCTGTCGCGGCACGCGCCGCTCGCGTGGCTGGCACGGCTTTACACGACACTCGTGCGCGCGCTGCCCGAACTGTTGTGCCTGCTGCTCGCTTTCTATGCGGTCGCACCCGCGCTCGAGGCCGTTCTGCATCGTAGCGGTCTGGTATCCGACGGCTTTGTATTCGATCCATTCGTCGTGGCCGCATTGTCGCTCGGCTTTATCCAGGGCGCCTATCTGACCGACATATTCCGCGCGGCGCTCGTCAACGTACCGGTGGGGCAGATCGAGGCCGCGTACGCGTACGGCATGAGCCCGTGGCAAACCTTGACACGCGTCCGGCTTCCGATTGCGGCGCGGCTCGCGCTGCCGGGCGTCGGTAACGTATGGTTGAACGCGACCAAGGATGCGTCGTTCATCAGCGTGCTCGGGTCTTTCACGGATCTGCTGAAGGCGAGCCAACTCGCCGCCGGTGCGACTCGCCATTACGTTTTCTTTTACCTGGTCACGGCCGCGCTGTTCCTGTTGTTGAGCGTCGCATCGACGGGCCTTTTCGCCATGCTCGAACGGTACGTGAATCGTGGCACCAGGAGCGCCTCTGCATGAGCTTTTCGCTGACGTTCCTGCTCGACACGGTGATGCCGAAGCTGCTCGCTGCGGTGCCAACGACCCTCGCGTTGTTGCTGTTGTCCGCTATCGCCAGCGTGGTGATCGGCATTCCGCTCGCGCTTGCGGCGGGTTCGCGTCACGCACCTTACCGCTGGCCCGCGCGCGGCTGGATCATGCTGATTCGCGGTACACCGCTGCTGGTGCAGCTTTATCTGCTGTATTACGGTTTCGGCCAGATCGTCCCGCGCGAATGGATGCGCGACAGCTGGGCGTCGCCGCTGTTGCGGGACGCGTTCTGGTATGCCGTCGTCGCGTTGAGCGTGAACGAGGGCGCCTATGTCGCGACGATCCTGCGCGGTGCGATTGCCGGGGTGCCGGCCGGCGAAATCGAGGCCGGCTATGCATACGGAATGACGCGGGCGGGTGTACTGCGCCGGATCGTCGGTCCGCGTGCGTGGCGACTCGCGCTGCCGGCGCTCACCGGCGAAGCGATCCTGCTGCTGAAATCGACCGTCCTCGCGTCGACCGTCACGGTGTTCGACGTGATGGGGACGGCCAATACGCTTCGTTTCGAAACCTTGCGAGTTTATGAGCCGCTGGCCGGCGCGGCGATCGTCTATGTCGTGCTGGTCGCGCTGCTGACGATTCCCGCCGCCCGTCTCGAGAAGCACCTCAACCGCTACCTGACGCGCGAGCCCGACGATCGCACGCCCGCACGGCGCCGCGGCGCATCGTCCGGCGCGTGGGCGGCACCCAACTGATTCCTGCTTTTGCACTGAACACGACGATGTCCGATCCTCGCCCCTTGCTGTTTTCCCTTTATGAACAGGCCAGCGTCGGCTGCGGCGGTGCGCCGAGCCTCTGGACCCATCCCGCCGACGAACGGCTGCGCGCGAATACGCTCGCGTACTGGTCGGATCTCGCGCGCAAGGCCGAGCAGGCCGATCTGGACATGCTGTTCTTCGCGGACGTGCTCGGTCTGTATGACGTCTATGGCGGGTCGGCCGATGCGGCACTGCAATGGGCGGTGGAGTCGCCCGCGAACGATCCGATGATGCTGATCCCCGCGCTCGTCGCCCAGACCGAGCGGCTCGCATTCGGCGTGACCGCGAGCACGACGTATGAACATCCATTCGCGCTCGCGCGGCGCTTCAGCACGCTCGACCATCTGAGCAACGGCCGGATCGGCTGGAACATCGTGACGTCCTACCTGACGAGCGCGGCGCGCAATTTCGGGCTCGACCGGATGATCGGCCACGACGAACGCTACGCACGTGCGGAGGAGTTTCTCGACGTCGTGTACAAGCTGTGGGAAGGGAGCTGGGCGGACGACGCTGTGGTCGCCGACAAGCTCGAGCCGCGCTACGCGCGCGGTGACCGTGTTCGGCCGATCGAGCACGTAGGCATGCATTATCGCGTGCACGGTCCACACGTCTGTGCGCCGTCGCCTCAGCGCTCACCGGTGCTGATCCAGGCCGGCTGGTCCGGGCGTGGGCGCGAATTCGCGGCAAAGCACGCCGAAGTGGTGTTCGTCGCGAAGTCGAATCCACACGAGATCCGCACCGGCCTCGATGAGATCCGGCGGCTCGCGGTCGAAAATGGCCGTTCAGAGGAGGATGTGAAGGCACTCACGGTGCTGCGCATCGTGACTGCGCGTTCGTCGGCCGACGCGAAGGAGAAGTACCACGCGCTGCAGCAGCACTATCACCTGCATGCCCAACTCGTCAGCTATGCGGGCGACACGGGGATCGACATTGACCGCTATGCGGATGACGAGCCGCTGACGACGCAAACCGAAGGGCTCACGTCCTACGTGGTGCGGCCGGACGGTAGCGGCAAGCAGCTGACCGCAGGTGACGTGCGGCGCAAGTTCGCGAATGTCACGCGCGGCACCGACCTGATACTCGTCGGCTCGCCAGACGAAGTCGTCGACCAACTCGCCGAGCATGCGCGGCAGTCGACGACGAGTGGCTACATGCTCAATCCGCTGATCAGCCCAGGCACGCTGGACGATTTCGCGGAACTGATCGTGCCGGAATTGAAGAAGCGCGGCCTGTACCGGACAACGGCTCCGGCCGGCACCTTCCGCTCGCGCCTGGGAAGAGGCAATCGACTGCCCGATAGCGCCTACGGCGCGTCATTCCGGCAGGATGGGGCGGCCGAACGCTGACGATGGCGACGTGTCAACGAACAACCGGCAGTTGGCCGATACTTCATTCAACCGATGACGTGCCGCAGCAACCCCGCAGTGGCAACCCCGATGACGACTGTCGGCAACATCGGCAGACGCGTCGCGGTGAGCAGCGTCACGGCCAGCGCGATCAGGTCGGCCGGTTTGCCGGAAACGAAGTGCGGAGCAATCACGGAGATCATCACGCAACCCGGCGCGGCCTCCATCACCGTGACGGCCCGCGGACTTAATTTGCGATTGCGAAAGACCATGTAGCCGGCCACGCGCGTTGCGTATGTCGAGGCGGCCATCAGCACGATAGTCAGAAGGGTCATCGGATCGATCATGATTGCTCTCCGAGAAACCATGCGGCAACCAACCCGGAGATGGCGCCCGCGAGGACGTACCATGCCCCGGGCAGCATCAGGTATGTCGTGGCCGCAACGGCGAGCGATACCATCCACGGCCGTGCGGCGTGCAAGCCCTTCCACATCCCTCGCAACAGCACGAGAAATACCGCGGGGAAGGCCATCTGGAAACCCCAGACCTCAACATCGCCGATCGTCGGGCCAAGGGCAGCCCCGACTGCGGTCGACACCACCCATGTCACGTAGAGGCCCAGAGATACGCCGAGGTAGTAGCGCAGGCAGAACGCGTCCGCCAGACCGGCTTTCGCGCGCTGACGCGCATCGGCCAACCCCATCGCCCAACTCTCGTCGCACATGAAGAACAGCGCTGGTAATACTTCGCGTCTGGGGAGACGCCGGAGAAACGGCGCCAGGACCGCCCCCATGAGTAGATGCCTGCTGTTGACGAGCAACGTAACGGCCACGATCAGCAGCACGTGCGGCGGAGTCGTCCACAGTGAAACGGCAGCGAACTCCGAGCCGCCACCGAAGTTGAGGCCCGTCATCAGCGGCACTTCGAATGGAAGAAAGCCCTTTTGCGCGGCTTGCGCGCCCAAAACCAGTGCAAAGGCCGCGAATCCGGCCATGACCGGCATGGCGTCTTTCAAGCCGCGCACGAGGTCGTCGGTGTCATGTGTCGATGTACCGGCCGATCGGCACGAGGAAAAGCTGTCCATCAGTGATAATACCAATTGCGTGAACGATTTGGTATTTTCGGCCAAAATCGCCGGCATGGGGTTGCGTTTGTGCCCATATTTTTAGAAATTTTGGCATCCGCACTTGAATGTTGCGATATTTTCAGCCTTGGATGCCAATTTGTTTTGGCGGTATGCGCCGAAAACCTGCCCCCGATATACCGCCCCCAGTTCATCGATGTCCCGGCATGTCGAGCATCCATTCAGCAACGAGCATCCGCATCAACACGTTGTTCAGAATCTTCCCGGCCGGTTCGTTCGGCAACGCTTCAGGGATCGTCATACGGAAGTAATGGATGCCGTCCAGCAGCGCGATCGAGGCAAGCGCATGGCCTGCATAAGACCGTGAAAACTGCATGCCAAGACGCCCACAGCACCGTTCGATGAAGCGCGCGATGAGTTCGCGCCTTTCGACGTAGAGAACGTTCAAGTGTTGCCGGAAGCTCGCGTCGCGCATCGCGAGCAGACGCGCCTCGGCCCAGATGATGTAGTTGCCGTCGTCGTGGTAATACCGCTCGACCAGTAACGCGAGCGGCATGTGTAAGTCTTTGCCTGGCGGCGCGGAACAGAGCAACGCTTGGACAGCTTCCCTTAAGTCCTGGTGATCCGCCCGCAGCAGTTCGACGAACAGGTCGTGTTTGTTGCTGAAGTTCGAGTAGAACGCGCCGCGGGTATATCCGGCCTGCGCAACAATATCCTCCACACTTGTCGCAGCAAACCCTTTCTCCACGATACGCAGCGCTGCCGCATCAAGCAAGCGCCGCCGCGTTCGCGCGCGATTTTCTGCTCGCGTCAATCGTTTTGGTAAAGACGACAAAGCACTCACCCCGGCAAACGGCAATGGTTCGAAGCGGTATTCGGTTATAGTCGCCAGGCACCGACGCTAGTTATTTGCTCGCTACCGCCTCGAGTTCACCAGGCTGCCAACCGCCACCTAGCGCCTTGAACGCGGCGACAGCCGCGCGTGCCGATTCTGTTTGTGCCTGCACCCGCTCATCGGACGCACGCAGTAGGCGCTCGTCGGCCTGCAACACTTCGACCAGGCTGATGACCCCTTTCTGATAGGCGGCAAACGACGCGGTACGCGCCCGCCCGAGCGAGTTCACACCGGACGCAAGCACGGTCGCCTGCTCCTCACGCTTCACGAGCGCAGAGAACGCATTTTCCACGTCCTCAGTCGCACGAAGCACGGCAAGTCGATACGCGGCCAGGTTTTCTGCTGTCTGGCCCTTGGCCTGTTGGATCTGTGCGTTGATGCGACCGAAATCAAACAGACGCCAGCGCAACCCGACAACGCCAGAGGCCTGATTCGCACCGCTCGAGAATAGGTTGCCGCTGGCCACGGAGGTGGCGCTGCCGATTAATCCGCTGAGCGACAGTTTCGGGTAGTACTCGGCGATGGCGACCCCAATGCGCGCGTTGGATGCCGCAAGATGGCGCTCGGCCACGATCAGGTCGGGCCTGCGTGTCAGCAACTCGCCCGGAGACCCGGTAGCCGTGATCCGCGGGGTGGCCGGGATGCCGCCAGTGTCGGCTAGTTCGGCACGATGCGTACCGGGCTGCGCTCCCAACATGACATCCAGCGCGTTCATCGCCGCCTCTAGGCCGGTCTCCAGAACCGGGACGGAGGCCTGAACCTGGGCGAGGGCGCCTTCGGCCTGGTTCACTTGAAGTTCGGCTGCCAGTCCCTTGCCATACAGAAGTCTGACGGTGGAGAGCAGATCCTGTTGTGTCCGAACCTGATCGTGCGCCACCCGCAGACGCGCCTGCAACCCGCGAATGCTGATGTAGATATCGGCCGTTTGCGCGGCCACGGCCAGTCGCGTCGCCACTGCCCCCGCTTCCGACGCCCGATAGTCGGCCAGCGCCGCTTCTCGTCCTCGACGCAGTCCCCCAAACACGTCCAGTTCCCAGCTTGCGTTGAAGTTGGCCTCGTAGTCATTGCCGTAGCGATCGAAGCCGGGTGTCGAATTCAACACGCGCCCCAATGGCGTTTCAACCGATTGATAGGCGCGCGCCGCCTGGCCACTGACGTCGCCCGACGGCAACAGCGCAGCGTTGGCCGCCCCGAGTCCTGCACGTGCCTGCGTAACTCGGGCCATAGCCTGAGCAAGATCGAGGTTCTGTTCCAGCGCCAGCGTCACGAACCGAGTCAGTTGCGGATCCTCAAAGCCGGCCCACCAGATGGCGAGGTCCGAGGAGGCGCTAGCATGTCGCTGCTCGACTTCGGCCTGGCCTTGAAATCGATCAGGCATTGCGACCTTGGGCTGAACATAATCGGGACCGACCGCGCATCCTGTCAGGACGCTCGCTGCAGTCAGCACTGCGAGGAAATTTTTACGGGGCATGGGTGCTCACGGGCATAACCAAAGAGTGACCATAATATCAAATGGTCACCAATTGTCCATGAGAGAAACTGGCGGTAACCTTAAGCCCATGAAAAATGCTGACATTTCCCCCATCCCGGCGCGCGGCCCGGCCGACCACGACGTACGCGATCAGATCGTTGCCGCCGCCACCGAGCACTTCAGCCAATACGGCTACGAAAAGACGACAGTCTCCGACCTGGCCCGTGCTATTGGTTTTTCGAAGGCCTATATCTACAAGTTCTTCGAGTCGAAACAAGCCATCGGCGAAATGATCTGCGCCAACTGCCTGAGCCAGATCGAAGCTCAGGTGCGGTCGGCAGTCGGGGAGGCCGATTTGCCCTCGGAGAAGTTGCGACGGGTCTTCAAGGTCACCACCGAAGCGAGCCTTCGCCTGTTTTTTCAGGACCGCAAGCTGTACGAGATCGCCGCATCCGCAGCCACGGAAAACTGGCAATCGGTCATTGCCTACGAAGCGCGCGTCCGGGCGCTGCTGCAGGAGATCCTCCTGGAGGGAAGGCAGCGCGGCGACTTCGAGCGCAAGACTCCGCTCGACGAAACCACGATGTCGATCTATCTGGTGATGCGTCCCTACCTCAACCCGCTGCTGCTGCAGCACAATTTCGATTACACCGCCGTCGCGCCGGCACAATTGGCCAGCCTCGTGCTCCGCAGTCTGTCACCATGATGTGATTGAATATGTGACCATTGACTAATTTGGTCACTAGAATCAAAATGAAAGTCCCAATCACTTCATCAATGGGACTTTCATGCTTCGGCGTCGCCTCGCTCTCTCCGCAGTCGCCTCCACACTGCCATTCGCGCTAGTCGCCTGCAGTGGGAAGGCGCCTTCCGACCCGCGCACCGAGGCTCCCCTCGTGCGTACTGCCGTCGTACAGGCAGCCGCCCCGGCCTCCCGCTCGTTTACAGGGACCGTCGCCGCACGCGTACAGAGCGATCTCGGGTTTCGCGTCTCCGGCAAGGTGCTTGAACGACTCGTAGACACCGGACAAACGGTCAAGCGCGGTCAGCCGCTGATGCGCATCGATCCAGTCGATCTGAAACTGGCGGCGCGAGCACGCCAGGACGCAGTTACCGCGGCGCGCGCTCGGGCCCTGCAGACTGCACAGGACGAGAACCGCTACCGCGAACTGCGTGGCACCGGTGCGATATCGGCATCTGCCTACGACCAGATCAAGGCAGCGGCAGATGCCGCTCTAGCCCAACTCAGCGCCGCCGAGGCTGACGCCAATGTCGCGCGTAATGCGACCAGCTATGCCGAACTCGTTGCCGATGGGGACGGCGTCGTCATGGAAACGCTGGCGGAACCGGGACAGGTCGTCAGCGCGGGCCAACCTGTGGTGCGGCTTGCGCATGCCGGCAGCCGAGAAGTCGTCATCCAGTTACCGGAAACTCTGCGCCCAGCCGTCGGCTCGATCGCGCAGGCTGCGCTATTTGGCAAGCAAGGCGTGATCGTTCCCGCGACGCTGCGCCAGCTCTCCGATACTGCCGATTCCCGTACACGTACTTTCGAGGCACGCTATGTCTTGCAGGGCGCGTTGACTGCCGCGCCACTGGGATCGACCGCCACGATCGAGATACCGGATTCGCGCCCGGCACTGCAAGGCGGCTTGCAAGTACCGATCGGAGCATTACTGGATGCCGGCAAGGGACCCGGCGTGTGGATCATCAACGGCGAGCCGGCCAAGGTTACGTGGCGATCGGTTACTGTCGAGCATCTGGATGACGAGAACGCCCGCGTATCCGGCGCACTCAAGCAAGGTGACCGCGTCGTCGCGCTTGGCGCCCAGTTGCTGCGTGAAGGGGAACAGGTGCGCGTATCCAGCCAGGCCATCGCGATGGCAAGCGAGGGGGCCCGTCCGTGAGCGAAGGTCGATTCAATCTGTCGGCGCTCGCCGTACGCGAGCGCGCCATCACCCTGTTCCTGATCTGCCTGATCTCTTTGGCCGGGCTCGTATCCTTCTTCAAGCTGGGCCGCGCTGAAGACCCGTCGTTCACGGTCAAGGTGATGACCATCATCACCGCATGGCCCGGCGCCACCGCGCAGGAGATGCACGATCAAGTCGCCGAGAAAATCGAAAAGCGCATGCAGGAGCTGCGCTGGTATGACCGGTCCGAGACCTATACGCGACCCGGCCTGGCCTTTACGACTCTGACCTTGCTCGACAGTACTCCTCCGTCGGAAGTACAGGAGGAGTTCTATCAAGCGCGAAAAAAGATCGGCGACGAAGCGAACAATCTTCCTTCGGGCGTCATCGGACCGATAGTCAATGACGAGTATGCTGACGTGACGTTCGCACTCTTCGCTCTTAAGGCCAAGGGCGAGCCGCAGCGCCTGCTTGTACGCGACGCGGAGACGCTGCGTCAACGGCTGCTGCATGTGCCGGGGGTCAAAAAGGTCAACATCATCGGCGAGCAGGCCGAACGCATCTATGTCCAACTGTCGCACGACCGGCTCGCGACGCTCGGCGTCAGCCCTCAGGACGTGTTCGCCGCGCTCAATGGTCAGAACGCGCTGACGCCGGCCGGCTCTGTCGAGACTCGCGGGCCGGAAATCTTCATTCGCCTGGACGGCGCGTTCGACAAACTGCAGAAGATTCGCGATACGCCGATCGTCGCGCAGGGACGCACGCTGAAGCTGTCCGACATCGCTACCGTCGAGCGTGGCTATGAGGATCCGGCCACGTTCATGATCCGCAACAACGGCGAACCGGCGCTGCTGCTGGGCATCGTAATGCGCGACGGCTGGAACGGGCTCGATCTCGGCAAGGCGCTGGACAGCGAAGTCGGCACAATCAATGCCGGACTGCCGTTAGGCATGAGCCTGACCAAGGTCACGGATCAGGCTGTGAACATCAGTTCGGCGGTCAACGAGTTCATGATCAAGTTCTTCGCCGCGCTGCTGGTGGTCATGTTTGTATGCTTTGTCAGCATGGGCTGGCGCGTGGGCCTCGTCGTTGCCGCTGCTGTACCGTTGACGTTGGCGATTGTCTTCGTCGTGATGGCAGCAACGGGCAAAAACTTCGATCGCATCACCCTCGGATCGCTGATCCTCGCGCTCGGGCTACTCGTCGACGACGCGATCATCGCAATCGAAATGATGGTGGTGAAGATGGAGGAGGGCTACAGCCGCCTAGCCGCATCTGCCTATGCGTGGAGCCATACCGCGGCGCCGATGCTGTCGGGCACCTTGGTAACTGCGGTCGGCTTCATGCCCAACGGGTTCGCGCATTCCTCAGCCGGCGAATACACGAGCAACATGTTCTGGATCGTCGGTATCGCACTAATCGCATCGTGGGTCGTCGCGGTAGTCTTCACGCCTTATCTCGGCGTGAAAATGCTGCCCGCCTTTGAGAAGGTCGAAGGCGGCCACGACGCGCTGTACGATACCCCGCGCTACAACCGCTTTCGCAAGTTGCTCGCGCGCGTGATCGCACACAAATGGCTGGTCGCCGGAACGGTCGTCGGTCTCTTTACGCTCGCCATCCTCGGTATGGCGGTCGTCAAGAAACAGTTCTTCCCGATCTCCGATCGGCCCGAAGTGCTGATTGAGGTACAGATGCCTTACGGAGCGTCGATCTCGCAAACCAGTGCCGCCACGGCAAAGGTTGAGGCTTGGCTTGCCAAACAAAAGGAAGCCAGGATCGTCACAGCCTACGTCGGGCAAGGTGCACCACGCTTTTATCTGGCGATGGGACCGGAACTGCCCGATCCGTCGTTCGCGAAGATCGTGGTACGCACGGACAGCCAGGACGAACGCGAGGCGTTGAAGGAACGCTTGCGGCGAACCATCGCCGACGGCCTTGCGCCCGAAGCGCGTGTGCGCGTGACACAACTCGTATTCGGTCCGTATTCGCCTTTCCCGGTGGCATACCGGATCACCGGCCCCGATCCTGACAAGTTGCGCAGTATCTCGGCAGAGGTTGAGCACGTGATGGTCGGCAGCCCGATGATGCGCACAGTCAATGCCGATTGGGGTACACGTTCGCCGACACTGCACTTTACGTTGCAACAGGACCGCCTCCAGGCGGTGGGCTTGACGTCCAGTGCTGTCGCGCAACAACTGCAGTTCCTACTCACCGGCGTACCCGTCACTGCCGTACGCGAGGATATTCGAACCGTACAGGTCATGGCGCGATCGGCTGGCGACGTGCGCCTCGACCCGGCCCGACTCAGCGACTTCACGCTGGCCGGCGCCAACGGGCAACGCATCCCGCTGTCGCAGGTTGGCACGGTCGACGTGCGAATGGAAGAGCCGATTATGCGCTGGCGTGATCGCGTGCCGACGATCACGGTGCGCGGCGACATCGCCGACGGCCTGCAACCGCCGGATGTCTCGACCGCTATCACCAAGCAGCTTCAGCCGATCATGGACAAGTTGCCCAGCGGATATCGTATCGAGCAAGCCGGCTCCATCGAGGAGTCGGGCAAGGCGACAACGGCCATGGCGCCGCTGTTTCCGATCATGCTGGCAGTAACGCTGGTCATCATCATCTTCCAGGTCCGCTCGATCTCCGCAATGGTGATGGTATTCATGACCAGTCCGCTCGGCCTAACCGGCGTGGTACCGACGTTGATTTTGTTTGGGCAGCCATTCGGCATCAATGCGCTAGTCGGCCTAATCGCGCTGTCGGGCATCCTGATGCGCAACACACTGATTCTGATCGGACAGATCCACCAGAACGAACATGCGGGACTAGATCCATTCCATGCGGTTGTCGAAGCCACCGTGCAACGTGCACGTCCGGTGATCCTGACGGCCATGGCCGCGGTTCTCGCATTCATTCCTCTGACCCATTCGGTGTTCTGGGGAACCCTGGCCTACACGCTGATCGGCGGAACATTCGCCGGGACAATTCTGACTCTGGTGTTCCTGCCGGCCATGTACTCGATCTGGTTCAAGATCCGTCCCGACGATACCGCTGACTCGCGTAAAGGTCGGCATGAGCCGACATCGCCTGCCGAACCGACCCTGAAGGACACTCTTGAAGTGTCCAATTGAAGACTTCATCTATTCACCACGATATCTCTTATGTCGAATTCCACAGTCGTAGTCGTCACCGGCGTTTCGTCGGGCATCGGGCGAGCAACCGCGGAAAAGTTCGTTAAACATGGGTGCCGTGTATTTGGCACCGTGCGCAACATCGCCAAGACGTTCCCCGTGGCCGGCGTTGAACTGGTCGAGATCGATATCCGCATCGATGCTTCGGTTCAATCCGGCATCCAGACCATCATTGATCGTGCCGGGCGCATCGACGTGCTTGTCAATAATGCCGGGGCAAGCATCTCTGGAAGTGTAGAAGAAACATCTGTCGACGAAGCTTCCGCGCTATTCGACACCAACGTATTCGGCATCCTGCGTACGATACAGGCGGTGCTCCCTCACATGCGAGCACAACGCGGCGGGCGTATCGTCAATGTCAGTTCGGTGCTCGGCTTTCTGCCGGCGCCGTATATGAGCGTCTATTCGGCGTCCAAGCACGCCGTCGAGGGGCTATCCGAAACGTTGGATCATGAAGTGCGTCAGTTCGGTGTCCGCGTGACGCTAGTCGAGCCATCTTTTACCCGAACCAATCTAGATATCAATGCGCCCGAGACCCGTGGGAGGATCGCGGACTATGGCCGCGACCGTGCGCTTGCGGCACGCGCGGTCGCCGACAACGTCAACGCAGCACCTCAGCCCGATAGCGTCGCAAACACGATCGTTGAGGGTGCCCTTGGCGCTTGGCGCATGCGTCGCACGCCGCCCGGTCAAGCCTCTCTCTTGAGCAAATTGCGGCGCTTCATGCCGGCAGGCCCCGTCGATGCGAGCTTGAGAAAGACATTCGGGCTGAGCTAAAACACTCATCTGAACCTCACATCGCACAGAGTTCGATGCTCGGGTTGATTTGATTGCGTCCCTTTCCCTGCCTTCACAATATGCCTCGTTGATGGTCGAAACCGAGGCGAGGAGGGCAGGGCAAGGGCGCTTGCCTCAACGTTTACTTGGATCGACTGCTGGTTTTTCAGCGACATCTCTGCAGAACCGATGAACTTCCCTCTAGGTCTAGTCAGGTAACGGTGTACGGCCAGTCCGCTCTGATCCGCCGATTTGCCCCAATTTGACGTCCGCAATGCGGGATACGTTGCACACGAACCATCAGCAAAGGCAGTCTCCGCGACTCACTGCTCATATCTTGAGGCAGGTTACAGTCAGGATAGCGTTGCTATCTTGTAACACTACAAAACTAAGCGTGATTGCATTTTTCCTAGCATCATCCCGAATTGGTTGATTGTAGATTGGCCGACGCTCGTTCATTCGAGGTCGGCCCTATTTGCATAACAAGGACAAATCTACTCAATCATAAAACAAATTCAAATTTATAGAATTTGCCATGACCTGATATCCAGCATCATTTGGATGCAAATGATCGCCGCTGTCATATGCTGGAAACAAGGCCGATGGATTTGAAGGGTCCTGCAATGCCTTTTCAAAATCTATTATCCCGTCCACTTCAGGTTGTGAACGAATAAATGCATTGACAGCCTGGCGCTTCGCCTCCCCATCTGAGTTGTAATATGCGGCGCCCTCATATGGGAGCAGTGTTGCTAAAAACACCTTCATTTTTTGAGCCTTCGCTTGGGAGACTGCCTCGGTTATTGCAGCGATTATTTGAGAAGCCGTAACCGCCTGGTCCGGCGCGAGTAAACCGAAGCCAATATCATTGATACCGAGAAGTATTACAACATGGGTCGCGCCAGACACACCAATGACGTCTCGTGAAAATCTGGCTTGACCGGCCGGCCCTATTACTTGGTGCAACCAACGGTTCCCGGAAATCCCCGCGTTGACTATACTTATCGGGGCAGTGCCTCCAGGGGCTGCCTGCAAGCGATCATCAAGAAAATTCGGCCATCGATGATTCGCGCCAACCGTCGAGTTATAGCCATCGGTAATAGAATCTCCAAATGTGACGACAACTTTTACATTTTCTGCAGACAAAACGTCAACTTCATTTAACCAACCGTACGAAGTGGTCACGGAAGCCGCATTCAGGGCTACCGCACTAACTTGATTGCCGGATGCAATATAATTGTTCTGCCGAGCAAGTGTGTGGCCTGTAGCCCACTGTGCTACTCCCGCAACAAATGCGCTTACTGCGAGATCGGAGTGGGTCGGAATTGCCAAACCTATCGCATCGCTCCACTGTTCCGTGCCAGGCGCAACAGTGATTTGATTGACACCGCCGAACGTCACAACACGATCCGTCGTTACATCGATTGTGCTGCTACCATTACTTCGTGCAATGTGTACAGCCGAAAACGTAACAGGGCTGCTACCGAAGAGATTCGACAGTTTTACACGTATCTGCCCGCCGCCATACGACGTATGCACAATTTGTCGAATGGTCTGATTTGATATGACGATGGGCTGAGGCGCCGCGGTGCCCGGAATAGCTTCGTTATAGTCCTGCTGCGCGGCATACCAGGTCGCTACCCAGGTACTCGGGGGACCGTCGACCCCTCCGCAGGCAGACACCAGCATTGCCATTGCAGCTCCGACAACCGCAGAACGGAGCGGCCGAAGGCGTCCAAGGATTGGTTGAAATAATTCTGTCAGCATTTCGTCTCCTAAGCTTATTTTCAATTCATGCACCTCGAATCGGATGCAATGATAAGGATTGCTTAGTAAACTGACGCGATCCTGACACGGATCGCCACTGGCAGCTCCAATCCAGTTGGACCAAAGGAATTCGGTAAATCTCACCTCTCAGTGTCGAAGCAAGAGCGATAACGGTGTCTCACATCCTCGTCGGTGCAGACAGTTCACAATGAATTCTCTGGCTCGGCAACAATTACTCTGCTACGACGGACGTCGAATTGTTCATATGTTGGCTGCTCGACAAGCTTCCGCCTGAAGACATTCATAAATCGAGGAGACAACATTCGATTCACATGCGATATCCACCGATACGTCAACGTGGCGCCGATGCAGCATAGTGAGCACGTGTGCCTGAGTAGACGTTCCGTAAGTCAACGATGATCCGTCGCGATGCAAGCCCATCCAAGCTCTCTAACGCGTTTGCCCGCGCTCGTTTCGACAGACTGCCGCCAGGGTGGAGCCGACGGGTGGCCGCGTACGAAGTCGCCGCAAATCGGATGCGAGCATTTTGCAATGCTTATGTAAACGGTGTGACGGGATCCGTGGATCTTAGAGATACGCCGGTACCCGGTGTGCACCCAAATGGTATCCGAGCGATGCATTTGATGTCGTCGAAACTCGCAAGGGCGTGCATGATTGTTAGCTCGGAGGGGTCGCGCCTCGCCTTACATAGTCAGCGATCGCCTCGAGCATGCCAATATCCAGATCTCGCATGCTGTCCGCACCAAAAAAGGTCAGCCACTTACGCGAAAGTTCTGCCGCCTGTCCGGTTGCCGCAAGTACAGACAGGTCTTCCAATGCTGAATGCTCGTCCATGCTCGCTTCCTAGTGATTGATGCCTGCGAAGTTGCCCTGTGAACTCCTGGGTACACGGTAGGGCATGCGCAACAGACCCCAAAGTTCACACCCACAAATCGCTACGCGACAAGTGTCTTATCCAGCGCATAGTATGTTATATATCATACTATGACGGTAGTGGTCGCGCCATCGGGCGCCGGGAGGTTATGTGAAACTGCTAGGAGTTGCTCTTACATTCGATGACGTGCTTCTCGTCCCGGGGTTCTCCGAAATCTTGCCCCGTGACGCCGATCTTTCGGCGTCACTTACTCGAAACATACGGCTCAGTGTGCCGCTTGTATCTGCCGCAATGGATACCGTAACGGAGGGACGACTGGCAATCGCGATGGCGCAGCATGGCGGGATAGGAATCGTTCACAAGAATTTTACTCCCGAGCGCCAAGCGGAACAGGTCGCAAAGGTCAAGCGGTTTGAGTCGGGCATGGTCCGGGATCCATTGACGGTCGCTCCGGAGATGACCGTAGGAGAGGTGCGCGCACTTGCTGCATCGCGAGGCGTTTCAGGATTCCCCGTCGTGGCTAGTGGCCGGCTTGTCGGAATCGTCACGAATCGTGATTTGCGATTCGAATCGGATCCTGGGCAGCCTGTCAGTGCGGTCATGACTCAACGCGCACGGGTTGTGACAGTCGCACCTGGAACCACACTCGCGGATGCGCGTTCTGTCATGCATCGAAACCGAATTGAACGAGTCATAGTCGTGAACGACAACGATGAGCTTCTCGGCCTAATGACAGTGAAGGATATCGTGCACCAAACTGACCATCCTGCAGCGACTAAAGATGCGCTGGGAAGGCTCCGCGTTGGGGCTGCTGTCGGCGTGAGTCACGATGTCGAAGAGCGAGTTGAGGCACTCGTCCAAGTTGGCGTGGACGTAATTGTGGTCGATACCGCTCATGGGCACAGTAAAGGAGTACTGGACCGAGTTGCCTGGATCAGGAAGAATTACTCGCAAATCGATATTATTGCGGGCAACGTCGCGACCGCGGAAGGAGCAAGGGCCCTTGTGGAGCATGGCGCCGACGGCGTCAAAGCGGGAATCGGTCCAGGGTCGATCTGCACGACTCGTGTCGTGGCTGGTGTTGGTGTGCCGCAAGTCACCGCGATCGAGCAGGTAGCACGCGGTCTCGAAGGCACGGGCGTTCCATTTATTTCCGACGGCGGAATTCGCTTCTCCGGAGACGCAGTCAAGGCGCTTGCTGCCGGAGCGCATGCAGTGATGATGGGAAGCTTGTTTGCCGGAACGGACGAAGCGCCGGGGGATGCTTTTCTATATCAAGGAAGACAATTCAAGGCGTATCGAGGAATGGGCTCTTTGGGCGCAATGAAGGATGGCGCTGCCGATCGGTATTTTCAGGACAATTCTGCGAACATCGATAAATTGGTACCCGAAGGCATTGAAGGACGGGTTGCTTGCAAGGGTCCCATTGCATCAATCATCTTCCAGATGCTGGGCGGCATCCGCTCAGGCATGGGTTATTGCGGCTGCAGGTCACTAGATGAACTGCGTCGCACTGCTCAGTATGTGCAAATCACATCGGCTGGAATGCGGGAGTCGCATGTTCATGATGT
This sequence comes from Burkholderia sp. Ac-20345, assembly GCF_017104825.1. Lineage (NCBI taxonomy): Bacteria > Pseudomonadati > Pseudomonadota > Betaproteobacteria > Burkholderiales > Burkholderiaceae > Burkholderia > Burkholderia sp. Ac-20345. The sequence continues at coordinate 49,254 of NZ_JAAGPO010000044.1, forward strand.
TCAAATAACACGAGAGGCACCAAATTATCGTGCAGAGTAAGCCCGCTTTTTGGTCCCGGTCGGCAGCAGGCTGGTCGTATGTCGTTTCTGCGTGCCCGACGTACTTGCACCAACACCGCCCTTGGACTGCAATCCCAAGCGCTGCATGATTCGCTGTTTCGATGCAGCGAGTATTGCGGTCGCTTCCTTCCGACTGGTCGAAGCGCGCGCAATTACAAGTGCGCCGAACATCTCCGAGAGGATCGAACTGGCGAGTCCTGCTGGATCTTTCTCACCTAGCTGCACGAGCAACTCCGCGATGCTTGCATTCAAGCGCGAAACTCCTTCATGAAAACGGGTGCGCGCCATTGTGCAAAGACGCGAAGTTTCACTTGCCAATGCCGGCACTGGACAGCCCCTCTTGGGGTCGTCCCGGTGACGGATCGACAGATAAGTATCGATAAAATTTGTAAGTTTTTCGGCAGGGTCAGAGTCACTCACATCGGAAATTAAATAGGCGTAGCGTGAATCAAAGGTGTGTCGTATGACTTCGGCAATAAGATCGTCTTTCGATTTGAAGTGGGCATAAAAACCCCCGTGCGTCAACCCGGCTTCCGCCATCACGTTGGCAATGCTGATACCGGCTGCGCCGTGTACAAGCATCTCCGCTGAGGCAACCTCAAGAATTTTGGCCCGCGTCTGGACTTTGTGTTCGTTGCTGTATCTCATGGCGCTCGTAAAAATTTCTGGAATTTTTGATCATATCGATCAAGTCGGGAACATCTACATGATAGCTCAGAGCGATCGCGACGGTCGAACCTCTGCTTGGTTAGGGTTACAGGCCAGCGCCCAGGCGAGAACCATGTCGCAAACGGCAGTGATGGCTTGAGCAAATCTCGATGGAATTTTCGATACAAATAATTTACGGCTTTTGGAAGCCAAAATTTAATTGTAGTTAAAGATTGTGGAGATTTTTATATTTTAAATACGGTCGTCACACATCAAAACAAAAATAATGAAACATATATTTTACCAAACCATACGAGGCGGGTAACATCGACGAGGCGCATGACGACTTGCGCATCGGCGAATACATTATTTTGGTGCGGGTATGGCTAATGCAAGACTTCCGAAGAAACTGAGGAGTCTACCGTCGCTAGATTTCCTGAGAGGTTTCGAATGCGCAGCGCGCCATCTGAGCTTTACGCGTGCGGGGCAGGAACTGAACGTGACGCAGTCGGCAGTAAGCCGTCAAGTCAAGGCACTCGAAGAGCAACTTCAGATCGAGCTCTTTCATCGGTACATTCGTTCGCTGGCACTGACCGAGCAGGGACGCGAACTATACGAAGCAACCTCAATCGTGTTGTCCGAGTTGGAGTCGGTGATCACAAAGTTGTCATCGAGCGTCGACCAGCACTCGGTGTCACTTTCGACTACCGTGTCATTCGCGGCGCTCTGGCTAATTCCTCGCCTCGGTTTGTTCCGCACAAGCCATCCGAACATCGACGTGCGAGTGTCCGCAACGAGTGAAGTTGAGGACCTTAAACGCAAGCGCTTACATGTGGCCGTGCGATATACAGGTCCGCATGCATCGCTCGACAATACACAGGTATTGCTTAGTGAGCGTGTCGTAGCCGTATGTAGTCCGGATCTTATTAGAAAATATCGAGAATATCCGGCAATAGAGCCATCGGATCTGGAGAAGCACGTGCTGTTGCACCTCGACGATCCGCGGGGGGAATGGCCCTGGTACGCATGGGACCCCTCTGCTAAGGATGCTCGGCGTACCAGGCCTCCGCCCCGCAGGCGCACTTCGCTTCAGCCAGTATGACCATCTCGTGCAGGCAGTCGTCGACGGACATGGAATCGGAATCGGACGGCGACCACTAGTCGACTTACTTCTGGAACAAGGGCGACTTGTTGAATTGTTCTCGCAATGTGCGGTCGCATCAGGCAACTACGTGATCGTCAGGAATCCGGATGCCAGTACCGAACCAGATATTGCGATACTGACCAACTGGCTGCTTGAACAGGCTTCTCACCACCCATTTGAATCAACCCCAGTTAGCACTGGCGGCAACGCTCCGTCGCTTTACAGTTCCGGTTAACGGCAGTACCGCCACCTCATCTTGCAATCCTCCATTCCCGCTCCGATGCATTCACCAACTTGGCAATAACCGGTGATGCGTCAAGCGGCACTTCCAGCGCCTAACCCTGTACACCACCTTGCTCCTCCCCTGGCTCGATTCGCACGTCAACCGCACGGTGCTGGCGCCGCCAAACAGACGGTGCGACGCCGAAGCGTTCGCGAAATGCCGTCGCGAAATTTCCGGGTGTGGAAAAACCGATTTCGTCTGCGATATCGTCGATCCCCATCGACGTATCCGAAAGAAAGTGCATTGCGGCACGCAGACGCATGTCGCGCAAATATTCAAACACGGTCTGACCTAGATTTTCTCGAAACACTCGCGAGAGGCGCTTCTCGTGCGTACCTACCTGCTTGGCGAGATCGTCCAGTGCAGGCGGATAGCGCAGGTCGCGTAACAGCAAATTTGTCGCCGCACGCACAAGGGCCACGTCGGGGTTGTCGGGCAATTCTGGTAAGTGTGCAAACGGCCGACTGCGTCGTGCACGCCTTAGATGGTTGCGAATTCGCGCAACAACTTCTGCAGGCTCGAAAGGCTTGACGATGTAATCGATCGCACCGGTTTCGAGCCCTGTGATGCGGTCCTGGAGATCGGCCGCAGCAGTCAGGATAATCACAGGAATAGACTGCGTGGACTGCGTCGACGCTAGCAACCGGCATGCAGCGAAACCATCCATGCGCGGCAACCGAACATCCATCAGAATTAGATCAGGGGAAATCGCTTCCGCTCGACGATAAGCCTGCAATCCGTCGAATGCGACGCTGATCCTGCACCGCGCAGCACGCAGGATCTCAGTTAGAAGCCGCAAATCACTCGGTCGATCGTCGACGATAAGAATATGTGCGTCATCGAGATCCGATGTAGAGCGCAACGCCGGGCTAGACGAATGGGATGGCATGGTTGCGAACGCGTTCCAAGATATTACTATCCGACAGAAAGCATCGCTGTACGAAACGATTCCTAGAAAATTATAGATCGAGACTAGAGATGAATGTGACGATTCTGAGGGGATTTCTGTCGAGCCTCCCCGACGTTGACCGACGGGGCGTCGCCTATACGCGTACGAAATCTCCGATACCAGCCAGGACACCGTGTAACTGCACAGCGCTTATCGACGACGATCCCGCGCGAGAGTGAGCAGCGACGTACAATCACCGCCAGCATGACGATTGCGTCAAGTTCCCGCTCCAGATGTAACGCGATGACGTTGAGACGTAACGTGCAGAAATTCGTCAAGCCAAATGGTACGACAGTCACACCCAAATGACGAGACTCACTCTTGATTAGGCATTGAAATCACACGCTATTCTTGTCGATATGCTTCCCGGTACTTGCTTGATGGGTGCTGTACTTTTCCGCATAAGCGGCCACCAAGTCCATGAGTGCGAAGAGGAGACCGGATCCTACGAACGTGACGTGCAAAATTACGAGCCAACGGATACGCGCCTCATCCAAGACAACTCCAGGCTCGGTCATCTTCATGAATGCGCGCAAGAGCGAGATCGCGGAAATTGCGACGATCGAGCCGATAAGCTTCATCTTAAGACCCGAGAAGTCCAGCGTCCCCATCCACGTCGGGCGGTCCTCGCTCGTACCCGTGTCGATCTTCGACACAAAGTTTTCGTACCCCGAAAACATGACTATTACAACGAGATTGCCAGCCAACGAGAGGTCAATGAGAGTAAGTACCGCAAGGATAATCTCCTCAGGGCTTGCAGATAGGATATTGGGTAAGAAATGAACGAGATCACCAACGAATGCCACTAAGAGCATGATAAGTGACAGGACAAGGCCAATGTAAAACGGCGCGAGCAGCCAACGCGAGTTGAACAGAAACCTTTCCAGCTTTACTTCCAGTAATTTTCGTTGTTGCATAGGGAGCTTATTTTCAATGCGTTGGATTGTGCCGGCAACGTAAGTACGCCCCAGCACAGTGCATCCTACTTCCATCGGAGGCTGATGCATCGTCTCAGTGCGCTCCCGTTCTGGCGGCCGTTTCGACGGATAATTCTAACCGAGATGGTGGCATCTATACGCACGACAAGAATGGAAAACTTCGCGATACGCCACATGGAATGGCGAGCCCCTTCTTCACGACCAAGCCCCCCCCGACCAAGTAGTTTCGATCACCCCAGTCAGGCCATGCTTTGGGTTGCTTTGCACGGTTTTCATCTCAATCAAAACCGACCACTAACGATGCACGGGATCGCTGAAGTCGGCATCCGTACGACGCACCGGCATCACTCGAGGTGAGGATGTCGACGAGAGTCTTCATCGGGGATTCATTCCAAATCGAGGCGCTGTTGGGTGACAGGTGCTATGACGCAGCACATCCGACGTGTCGGATGTGCTGCGAATGTTAGCCCTTCGATTCCGGCATCGCGGAGGAGTGGTGATTGATGATTTTCCATTCGCCGTTCAGCCTCTCGTACACATACGTATAGCGGGCCTGCGCCTGTCGATGCTTGCCGTCCCTGGTCAAATTAAACGTGTAGACGCCCGTGTCGAGCGCTACGTTGTCGTCCAGGATCCGAATCTGCCTGTAGTTGATGACAGCTTGCGGTTTTTGCTTCAAGAAGCCCGTGAAATATTTTCGGATTTCCTCTGGAGTTGTGCGTACTTGGTTCGACAAGGTCGGCTCGAGCACCGCGTTGCTCGCGTACAGCGACGTAACCTCGTCAGGGCTCCCAGTCGCGAGCGCCGCGTTCCAGCGATCAAACAACTGCGCGATTTCTGCTTGCCGGGCATCGGCAGGAGCGGCGGCGGTACCTGAGTAAACAACAGGCGTTTCGGCCTCCTTGGCGAACGTGACGGAATGAACAACAAGAGTCAGTGCAGAGGCCAGAACAATGTGCTTCAACATATGTGATTTCCTTAGGACGGGATGACTGAACGCCTTACTTGAGCGTTGGAGCCAGTTTGCTTGCCGCGTTCGCGTTCCGCATCTGCCGATAGGCAGACCGACCGTATGCCGCTCGGCATATAATCGGCACAACTTTGCTCTGCTATCTGTGAGATGGACGCTCCATCCGAGTCGCCGGCCTCCGCGCGTACAACGCGGAAAAATTATCGCCAGATCGAGGGTGGCAATGCCCGTTTGCGCGCACTAACCGGTGTCGCTGCCGCGTTAGGATCTGGCGGAGCTTGCGGGAATCCTCTACACGACGCGCTGCGATTCTCCCTCGATCTGCTGTCGTTCGATGAAGGACTTGTAATTGGCTTGGACGGGCACGCGCCGATCGTGCGCTACAGCCTCGGCGAAGTATTGCCCGAGGGAGCAGCGCCGGTAGACAACGGCGTAATGCGTGTTATCTCGCACAATGGCGGGCAACCACTCGTGCGCGACCGAGCCGCAAGCCGGCTAGGCCTTGGGAAAGCCGCACTCGAGGGTACGGAAATACTTGTCCCGTTGCGCTTCGGTGGCACAAACGGTGGCTTGCTTGTACTTGTCAGCAAGCGCCAAGTGGCTACTCCAAGTCAGGAAGACCTTGATGCGCTTCGAGTGATCGGAGTGATGCTCGGCGCTGCTTTGCTCGCGCTATCCGGTGGAGGGTTACAACCTGTCGTCGATGACAAACTCAACTTGCTAACGCCCCGCGAGCTACAAGTGTTTGCGCTGTTGCCTCGAGGGCTGACGAATGCGGCCATGGCCGATGAGCTCGGCATCGCGGCCGGCACGGTTAAAACTCACGTTGAACGTATCCTCCATAAGCTCGGCCTCGAGGATCGCACTCAAGCGGCCGTGCGAGCAGCAGATTACGGCTATGGTGAATGATGGGACTGATTCCCGGGCAGGGCTGGACGCTCGTTCGTAAAGGCGTAGTCGTAATCGGCATATCTGTGCTGATGCTCGTAGGTTCGCTTGTCACCGGATACCAACAGGCCCGAATCAGAGCTGGTCGATGGACTTCGTTTCTGACGGGCTGGCCTATGGTCGGCGGTTTCGATGCCTGAACGTGGTCGACGACTACACGCGCGAGTGCCTGGCCATCGAGGTTGATACTTCGCTGCCGGGCTTACGAGTGCAGCAAGTGCTTGAGCGGCTCAAGGAGATGCGAGGCTTACCCGCATCCATCACGGTCGACAACGGGCCGGAGTTCGCTGGTAAGGTGCTGGATGCATGGGCCTACGAAGCCGGTGTCACGCTGTCGTTCATTCGGCCTGGCAAGCCGGTGGAAAATGCCTATATCGAGAGCTTCAACGGGCGGTTCCGAGATGAATGCCTGAACGAGCACTGGTTCGTCTCAATGCGCCACGCCAGGCGGCTGATTGAGGAATGGCGTATCGAGTACAACACCGAGCGGCCTCATAGTTCGCTCGCTTATCTGACACCCGTGCAGTTCGCCCGGGCGCACGATGCAAAGCAGCAGTTTTTAACCTTGGACTCTAACTGCGGTCCGGACTAAAACCGGGGGCGGGTCAGTTGCGCACCATGAAGGTGCAAAGTGACATCCAAACACTGCTGACGTTAATTGAAGACGGTGCGACAGGAGTTCGAGGTTACGTGCTGACAGGGCGGAATGATTTCCTGATCCCATACCGAAACGCACGTCAGCAGCTTCCTACAACACTTGACGCACTTCGTGCCAATGTTCGTGACCCGGAGCAGGTCTCGCGCTCACAACGCGTCATTCCGCTTATAGAACTCAAGCTTTCCAGCCTTGATGAGTTGAGCGAGTTGCGAGGCACGACTTCTGAAGACCTGCGTGAACATTTGCTCGCGAGCAAGGAGGTTCTGGATCAACTCCGCGGCGAGATACGCGCAATGAACGAGCGCGAGGCCGCACTGGTTGAGGCGCGCACCGTTGAGGTGAAAGAAGCCATCCGTCGAAATGCTCTGATGAATGCTGCGACCGCGCTTGTTGGACTCGCCGGCAGCGCGGCGATACTAATCTTCACAATACGTATGGTTCGGCGAGTTCGGCGTGCTACCGATAACGCTGAACGATTGGCAAGTGAGTTACCACTGCTTCCTGGCGATCCCGCAACCGATGAGCTCGGACAGCTTTCCGATCGCCTAGAGCGCGCGAGTGCGGTATTGGCCACCCGGGCAGCGGCAGCGCAAGCGGCAAATCGGGCGAAAACGGACTTTCTTTCACGAACGAGCCATGAATTGCGCACACCGTTGAATGCGATTCTCGGATTTGCCCAATTGCTTGAGAGGGATTTGGGCGACCCCCAGCAACAGCAGCAAGCCTCACATATCGTTCGTGCGGGTCGCCACCTGTTAACGCTGATTGACGACGTACTCGACATCGCTCGAATCGAGTCTGGAGGACTGCCGGTTGAGTCAGAGTCAATCGACGTCGATGGATTACTGTCTGAAGCAATCGCCTTAGTGACGCCACTCGCTGACAAGCGTCAGATAAGAGTGCAAGGACCATCGGTCGATGAGTCGTTGGCGATACTCGCCGATCGACAGCGCGCGTCTCAAGTAGTACTCAATCTTCTGTCGAACGCCATCAAGTACAACCAGCATGGTGGCTGGGTTCGAATCGATGTATCGTCCGACGAGCAGGGCGTGGTTATCGATGTAGTCGATGGTGGGCCAGGTATCCCAGTAGATCTGAAGCCGCGTCTGTTTACACCGTTCGACCGGCTTGGCGCTGAACGCCACAATCGAGATGGAATTGGTCTCGGCCTTGCGCTATCGAAAAGCCTAATGCAGCAGATGAGTGGTCAAATCGATGTCGACTCGCAGCCTGGAAGCGGAAGCACCTTCAAACTGACTTTTCCTCGTGCCGCAATCTCCAGTTCGACGCAAATGGACGCCGCAGCATCCTCGTCCGACATGGTGCCCAATGTAACGCCGGATGAGCGAACCGTGCTTTGTGTCGAAGACGATGACTCGAACTTGGTCCTTGTCGAGACTCTGCTGATGCGGCGCCCGCACCTGAAGCTTATCACCGCGCGAGACGGCAATGAGGCACTCAAGCTTGTACATGATTCACCTCCCGACCTGATCTTGTTGGACCTCAATCTTCCAGGCCAGAGCGGAGAAGCAATTCTCCGCGTGATTCGTACGTCACCAGGGTTGTCGGCCATCCCGGTTGTCATCCTGAGTGCAGATGCGCTGCAAGACAGCATTGAAAGGCTGCGTACGGCCGGCGCGACCGCTTACCTCACGAAGCCTCTGGATTTGAAAGCCTTCTACACCATACTGGATGAAACCTTGACATGACAGAAGAAGAACTTTTGGCTTCGCGTGTGTTGCTTATTGATGATCAGCCGGCGAATCTCAGGCTCTTGGAAGATGTGCTCGGGAGAGAAGGGTTGTCGCATGTAATTGGAACGACAGATGCTCAGAAGGGCTTGGACATGTATGCCGCGTTTGATCCGGACCTGGTCATCCTGGATCTCATGATGCCCGACCTCGATGGCTACGCCGTGTTGGAGCAACTACACAGGCGAGGCGATCCATATGATTTTCGACCAGTCCTTGTTATCACTGCAGACGCCACGACCGAAGCAAAGCGTCGCGCCCTATCGCTCGGAGCGAAGGACTTTCTAACCAAGCCCTTCGACGCAATCGAGGCGATGCTGCGAGTCTGGAACCTCCTTGAGACCCGCGTTCTCTATAAGCGACTACGCTCATTGTCACCAGACAGCCGGATGTTAGCTACGCCATTCAGAAATGCTAGCTAGGAGTCAGTCGCCACACAAGTTAGCGCTTCGGTCAACGTGATGAACGCACGGACACAGGCGTCACGGACTTCGTACAAACATCATTAAAGTGACCCGCAAGTACGGACCGCAAGCGGCCTACAATTTAATCTCCACCTACCGCGCGGGAGACTCATGCGAGTGAGTGATATTTAAGATATCCACGAAATACCACCCATTCGAGTCTTTATACACTTCAAACACCGCACAAATCTCCCGAACCTAAATTTCTCCACCTCATTTCCATCTCAATTAGTCCAACTTTCCCATCCAAGCAGTGTGAGCCTTGCGAGCCAGGTAAATTTGTAGATTCGCGTAGGCCGCGCTTATAAGTATGACGGGAATTCCAAGTGCGCGTGCACGTGAAGCCATGTCACCGACAATTGCATCCGCCTCGAGTTTCTGAGCACCCACTTCGATATCGCGCATCATCGACGGCGACCACGTTGAATCACAATCCAGTAATCGAGAAAAAACTCGATCAATCGTATCTTGCGACAGTGGAAATCCAGATCGCCGCGCAACTTCAGTGCACTCTTGAATCGCAATTGAAACCAACAGTGCACCTTCCTTGGTTCTGATGATTTCACCAACCGAGCCACGCAATAGACAGCACACTGCCGCTGACGCACCGATTGTGACCCACTTATCCCATAGGGCTTGTTCTATATTTTCGCTGTATTCGCGTCGACCGTCTGTCTTGGCGATCAGATCGTAGATTTTTCGAGTAGTTTTCAAGTGCGCAGGGTGACGTGCGCCGATGATAACTGTGTCACTATGTCCGTCGTGCTGAACTACACCATCAGCACTGAGCGTTGTCGCAATATACGATACACCTCCGAGCACGCGTGCTCTTCCGAACTGCTGGTCGAGCATATCGTATGCCGCCAGTCCATTAACAAATGGTAAAACGACAGCCCCTAATTCGATAGCTGGCGCAATGGCATCAATAGCCTGATGAAGATCATAAGACTTGCATGTGAGTATCACCAGATCATATTTTTCACTGATAAGCTTGCTATCGACTACCTGAACTTCTGAGTGAAAGTCTCCGAGCGCGCTTGTAATTTTCAATCCATTGCTTTCAATCCATTGTCGACGATTGACACGGACCGCAAAGGTGACATCTGCGTTCGCTTCTATAAGTCGAGCGCCATAGTATCCACCAATCGCACCCGCACCGAGCATTAAAACTTTCATGATGTGATGCAAGTTAATATTTGCATTGCCGACCGACAAAAATGTTGACTTTATGGGAAATATGTTTTTTTATGAATTCCATCAAGTACGATTGCTAAAAAAATTCCTGCAACTGTACTTTCACCTTCATTTTAAATAGATACACAAAACAAGAACTCACTGGTGCGAATAATGCAACAGTCATGAAAATCGAGGAGCAGAATTATCTATGTATCAAATCAATTCATAACGTCCAGGCCTCGTCCATCCTCACAGACCCGCACCTTACAATTCGAGGTGCGCCAACAAATGGGGGCGAGTTTGTACCGAGGGGGCGTGCGAGTGCCGCGGGAAAGACGGAGATTCGCACGCATCGCCGCAGAGGGGCCAGGAATGACGCCCACCCGTGATGTCAGCTCAGCGACTGTGTTCGGGGTCGGTCGACCGATCTCGGCGCGGAAGAAATGCGGAGCTCATGCATATGGCGGACGTGCCGCAACATCCGGCCACAACAATTTCCGTCATCACGTCACGCTGGCGTCGTTGGAACATCGCCGGCACGGTCAACCGGCGAAACCGGTAGCGCCCAAGCCGTTGACGCAGCATTAGTAGCACTTGAAAAAATCGACCCTGCATACGATATAACCATAAACGACATATGAGCCTAGTGTGATTGCTCCCTCTCGCTGAGCGAACCGACGTCGACATGGCAGCGGTGTTCATGCAGGAAAACACAATGTTCGTAGTCTCTAGGGACATCATCAACATATCACTTCACCGGCCAACCTGCGAGTGGCACACGATGACTCTGACAAACCAGAAGGATCCGCTCGGCTGCGATGGCACGGCGCTACGCAAGGCTACCCGTCGGCTTTCACAACTGTATGACGTAGTGCTGGCGCCGTGTGGGTTAAATTCAGCCCAGCGCGCGATCCTTGCTTATGTCGAGCGGTCGGGAAATCCAACCATCGCCGAGTTGGCCTATGCGATGGTGCTTGATTGGTCGACGCTAGCACGGAATATCAAACCGCTTGAACGCGATGGTTACCTAACACAACGCCCCAACGACCTCGATGGCCGAAGCCGGCGCGTCGAGCTGACAGCATCCGGGATGACCAAACCTTCTGAAGCCAACCTACTGTGGCGTAGGGCTCAAAGCCGCTTCGAGGTGGTATACGGCGCCGAACGTGCCACCGCGCTGCGTGTCGAATTAGCAGAGATTTATTCGGACGAATTCGCGGTTGCCTTCGGCGAACCGTGAGTGGTGTAGGTCGCGGATGGCCGATGTCCCTCCTTAGTTGAGGATTACGCGACGCGTTTACCGGGGGCGCGGCCGAACCATTCACAGAAGCCGCTATACGAGACTCCGAGCAGCCGGCACATCACTCGGGTCGGCCAGACACCACGCTGTTGAGCTTCCCCGGCTTACTTCACTCCGGGTTTTTCGCAAAGTAGCCGAGCGCTTTTTTAGGGTGTCGCGCTCCATCGTTATCGCCTGCTTGCCGGACCCAGCGACGTAATACGCTATCGCCGATACCTAGTCGTGGGCAATCTGCCGACCTATGCGCTGGGTTCTTTGCACCGTCGCACGGGCTTCCCGTTTGAATTCGTCAGTGAAGTGCCTTCTTAGCCTGCTCATTTCGTCGTTGTCGGACTACATCAGCTTAACTGACGTGTCCGGGAGAACGATTGAAGGCCAGACAGCCTTACTTACGCCGGCCCAAGCTTGGACAGGTCTTTTGGGATTACTCGCTCATTCTGAAGCATCGTGAAAAATTCGATGAACATTTCATCGGTGTCGATGCAGTCTTGGAATCCTGCCTTTCGGGCTTTGATCGTGGTTGAGAGATTGTCATAGGGTGCCTTAAAGACGAAGTCGCCGTATCCCCAGCGAGCGAGATTGTCAAACGCAGTAGGCAGCAGGTCGAAGCGATTGACGAGTTTGCTCCACAGATCCCCCTTGTCTGCCATCATTTCGTTCAGGTTAATCGCCAGCGGGGCACCTACTTCCATCTGGAAGAACTTTGCGATGACAGACCACACACGCGACCAACGGAAGAAGTCACCGTTTGTGATGTTGTACGTCTGTCCGGCGCAAGCTGGTTCTTCGCCGGCCCATTCCGTAGCACGGGCCAGAAGCCGCGCGTCAGTCACCTGGAAGAGGGACTGATACGATTCCCACGTGCCCGGGAAAACCAGAGGCAGCCCCAATGCCTTCGAAATCACCGCGTACACCGAGATGACCATCAGCAGGTTCATGGGATTGCCAACTGCCATCCCGATAACGCCTGCCGGCCGGAGTGCAGTCCACGTCCAGGATGCTTCTTGCGAGGCTGCGTGCAGAAAGTCTTCCTGGTTGTAGTAGAAATTCGGCGGCATGTGTCGCGGATCGGACTCTTTGGCCGGAGTGCTGAATGCACCGAGATGTGGCCCGTAGGCCTTAGTCCCCTGCATCAGGGTCACATGGTGCAGCCCCGGTGAGGCGTTGGCTACTGCACGTACGAGGTTCTCGAGCATCACGAGATTGGGACCAACCTGCTCAGCCTGTGTCCGCTTTTCCTGGTATGCGGCATGAACGATGTGCGTGATGTCCTTTCGATCACCTAGAAGGGCCCGACACGATTCGGCATCCAGAAGGTCGACAGGAATGTGTTCGGCCTTAGTAGGGTAGTCCGGCTTGCGTCGCTAAACGGCGATCACCTTGGTGTTAGGAAGCTGGTCGAAGTGAGAAATCACGGCTCGGCCGATGATCCCGACTGCGCCGGCGACAACGACTGTCTTCATTTGATTGATCCTGCGTAATACAGATATTTAGGTGTTGAACTCGGCAGCACTAGTGCAGTGCTGAGAGATGGATACTTTGCCGTGATGTGTCAGGCCATTAGGGCCCACCCACCATTCACGTGAATCGTTGTTCCCGTCATGCTGACGATCGCTCCAGTTCACGACTGCGTGAAACGCAGAGCGAGCCGCGTCAGCGCCGCGGTGTTGAGTGTGTCAGGCGCTCGATGCCCTCAGACATCCGCTTCACGAAGCCACCGGTCTGCCCCATGCCAGCGTTGTTGACCTGCGAGCGTCGCCTTGCAGGCGAGCTTCGACTGCGACCGGACCCACAGGCTGGGGCAGATCAGGCTGGAGCACTTCAAGTGCTGTACCGATTTCTCCACGCTGGCGCGCGACCGGCCCGAGGTCGTGGCCGGCGAAGCGCTCGGCGTTGATAGCGTCGAGCGCCAGAGCAGGCGCCGTTGATGACCACGGTCGGAGCGTGATTTCCTTTGCAAGAATGGTTCAGGCGGGGATGCAAGCAGCGCGCGCCTCAGGCGACAATACTCGGGTAGTCGGTGTACCCTTCAGCGCCGCCACCATAGAGCGTAGCGGCGTCGAGCTGCGCCAATGGTGCGCCGGTCTTCAGGCGCTCAACCAGATCCGGGTTGCTGATGAATGCGCGACCGAAGGCGAACAGGTCTGCCTTTCCCTCGTTGAGTCTGGCGGTAGCGAGTTCCAGGTCATAGCCATTATTGGCCAAATAGGTTTGCCTGAACCGGCGGCGCAACGCGTCGTAGTCGAACGGTGCGACATCACGTGGGCCGCCAGTCGCCCCTTCGACCACATGCAGATACACGATGCCCAGCGCGCTGAGCTGCCCGACGATGTAGTCGTACTGCGACTGGGGATCGCTGCTTGAGATGCCGTTTGCCGGCGACACTGGCGAGATGCGCACACCGGTGCGACCGGCGCCGATTTCTTTCGCCACTGCAGTGACAACTTCCAGCAACAGGCGGGCACGGTTCTCGATCGAGCCGCCGTAAGCATCAGTGCGCTGGTTGGCCCCGTCCTTGATGAACTGCTCCAGCAGGTAGCCGTTGGCACCGTGGATCTCGACGCCGTCGAAGCCAGCTGCAATAGCGTTGGCCGCAGCCTGACGGAAATCGTTCACGATACCCGGCAATTCGACAAGCGCCAGCGCACGTGGCTGGGACACGTCAACAAATCCACCGTTGACGAAGGTTTTTGTCTCCGCGCGAATCGCCGAAGGCGCGACCGGTGCAGCGCCGCCAGGCTGGACATCGACGTGCGAAACACGGCCGACGTGCCAGAGTTGCGCGAAGATGAGCCCTCCCTTGGCATGCACAGCCTCGGTGACCTTGCGCCAGCCGTCGATCTGCTCAGGTGTGTAGAGGCCGGGAGTGTCCTGATAGCCCTGGGCTTGGGCAGACACCTGAGTGGCTTCGGTGATGATGAGGCCGGCCGAGGCTCGCTGGGAATAGTAGGTCGCGGCCAGTTCGCTGGGCACCAAGCCCGCGCCTGCGCGATTGCGGGTCAGCGGAGCCATGACAAAGCGGTTGGCGAGTGTCAGGTGGCCGAGGGCGTAGGGCTTGAAAAGTGTCTTGTCGCTCATGGTGCGTCAGTTTCCGGAGTTGGTGGCGCGATCAATAATGATGACCATAATCTTAGATGTCAAGGTTTTGATGACGATCAGCATCAATGTATAATGAAGCCTTCGCAGATACGCACTCACAGTGGTCAAGAAATGAAGATCACCAAGGCACAGGCACAGGCCAACCGGGAGCGCGTCGTCGAGACGGCGTCTAGGCTATTTCGGGAGCGCGGCTACGATGGGATTGGTGTTGCCGATCTGATGGCCGCCGCCGGCCTTACCCACGGCGGCTTCTACAAGCAGTTCCACTCCAAGGCTGATTTGATGGCGGAGTCGGCCGCCTGTGGTGTCGCGCAAACCGTGGCGCTGAGCGCGGGCGTGGACGCGCCTGAATTTGTGCGGTACTACCTTTCCCGAGAGCACCGCGACAGTCGCGCAACCGGTTGTACGATGGCCGCACTGGGCGGGGATGCCGCGCGTCAGCCGGAGGCAGTTCGGGCCACATTTGCGGCTGGCATTGAGCGCGTGCTGGCTGCATTGAGCCCCGAGGGCAGTGCGTTGGACGGTATGGACCCGAGTCAGGCACGAGCGAGATCTCTCGGCATACTGGCGCAAGCGGTCGGTGCCATTGTCATGTCGCGCGCCTGCCCGGACGATTCGCCGCTGGTCGACGAAATCCTTGCGGTTTGCCGCGACGAGATTCTAGCGTCAATGAGCCCGTCGGGGACCGCTGGCGAACCTGCGAGCAATCATGGTATCGGCGCGTCGGAGAGGCCGGAATGATGCGGTCACCTGTGGCGCACCGAGATGTCGGAGAGTCCGCTGACAAAGTGTGCAAAGCAGGCGGGAACCCATAGGCTCAAGCGGCAGCGATCGTGCACGCTCGCCCAAAGTCGTAGTAATTGTATTAGCCGGGACTCGATCTGACAGGTAGTCGGACCGACAAAGAACGAGTCATCAATGGGGGATGAGTTTCTCCTTGGCGAGTTCGAGCGAATCGAGGAAAGTGCGCATCGGCGTCTTGCCGTAA